>NZ_JBSFMM010000009.1:0-111218 GCF_053599555.1 Streptomyces sp. NPDC000941 | reverse complement strand
TCGGCGTGTCGCCGTCTCAAACTCACCCCAAAATCATTGGCCGTCATTCACAGCGGACGGTCATGATGAGCGCGCCGCGAGTCGCGGGCGGTACCGGCTTCAGCCGGACCTCGTGCGGGCCGCGGCAAAGATCGTGGATCTCGTCGGGCGTGGCGTCGGGCTCGGACGTGTACAGCGCGCAGTACGGGGACATACGCCGGGCACCGACCGGGACACTCATACCCGGCCCCGCTCTCGGGCGCGGCGCAGGGCGGCAAGCTCAGCGAGCGGGTCCGGCTGCTTCGGAAAACTCGGCGCGCAGCCGGGGCACGCGTAGGCAGTGCGGCCGCCACAACTGGCGGAGTGCACGTGCCCCACGATGACCGGCTGTTTGGTCGGCTTGTCGCAGCGGGCGCAGATCTGGGAGGTCACCGGTCGGCCTCCTCAGCGAGGGCGGCCAGGGCGAGCGCCCGGCGCAACAGCGCGGCGTCGGTGAGGTAGCGGCCCGGGCCCACCGGAATGCGCCAATGGATGCCCGGTGGGCCCGTCCAGTGCGCCGGCGGTACGCCGACGTAGCTTGCCCCTGCGGTTGTCGCGCCGAGTACGTGCACCTGTCGGACGTCCCAGTCGCCGGCGGAGCCCGGCTCCACAAGCCAGTACAGAGGGCCGTGCTTGTCCTGGATCACGGCGCCGGACTCGTCCCCAAGCAGTTTCAGCGCATGCTCGCCGACGAGCCCCGAGGCTCTCACGGCGTCCCACCAGGTGCCCGCTGGTAAGACCTTGACGTCGTATCCGCTCGATGGTGTCCATGGCAGGGCTCTGTTCATGGTCGGCTCCAGTGCGTGAGGGAGCGTATGCAACCCTCTACACACTGGACCGGTTGACCGGTCCAGCCAAGCGGGTCGTCAACTCGAAGCCCCCATCGTGTAGCTGTCCGTCAACTCCCACAGATCGCCCGACGTCACACCCTCCTCGCAGACCAGGGCACGACCATCTCGGTCATAGGCTGCGTGCAGGGCAACGGCAACCGCCGCAGGCTGAGACAGCCTCAGCAACTCCGCTTCTTCCTTCGCCGCCAGCCGCACCGTGTGGGTGTCGACTCCCCTCGCCGGAGACCACCCAGTGCAGCGGGCAGCGTAGTTCGTCGTCCCCTCTGCGATCGGTCCCTTCATGCCGAGCCGCGGGCAATTATCCGCGATGTCCTGCGGGAACCACGCGATGACCAGCGTGAACGGATCTCCGTCGTCAAGGAGCACGAGCCGCGCCCGGCGTAGAGCTTGAGCGCCCTCCGGAAGTTGCATCGCGTCGGCGACCCGCTGGGGTGGAACCTCCTTGGTCGGTGTGCCCAACCGCTTGTAGGGGCGTCCTTCTGTCACCCGATCGTTGGAACTCCGGCGTCCGGCCGGACGGGCCACGGGAGTCTTGACGACCGTGAAACCCGCGCCTTGGCGAGCGACGACCACACCGTCGTTCCGCAGGATGTCCATCGCCTTGATCACGGTGGCTCGGGACACGCCGAACTGCCCGGTCAGCTCACGGCCGGAGGGGAGGAGGTCGCCCGGGCCGAACTCCCCTTCGGTGATACGTGCTCGGAGGTGATCGGCGATCTGCTCGTACTTCAGTTTCGGCATGACTGCTCCCACGCAGAGGACCGGTTGACCGGGCACGTTACCCGGACAGCAGCCCCAGGCACCCGGGGCCGTCACAATGCAGTCATGACGGCTCACCGGATATCTCCCGAGGTCATGACCTTCTACGCGTCCACCATCGACGAGGCCGCGCGGCTGTCGTCTTCGGCGGACGGCAGGCTGGAGATGGTGCGGACACAGGAACTCCTGCGCCGCCACCTGCCCTCTGCCCCGGCACGGATCCTCGACGTCGGCGGCGGCCCGGGCACGCACGCCCGCTGGCTGACCGAGGATGGCCACCGCGTCCACCTTGTCGACCCCATCCCCCGACACATTGAGCAGGCGACGCACATCAAGGGGTGCACGGTGGAATTGGGCGATGCCCGGGAACTCACAGCGGAGAACGAGTGCTATGACGTTGTCCTCCTGCTCGGCCCCCTCTACCACCTCCTGGAGCGCGACGAGCGCGCTCGGGCCATCGCTGAGGCGTACCGCGTCCTGCGCCCCGGGGGGCTGCTTGCCGCCGCCGGGATCAACCGCTACGCGAGCCTCTTTGAGCACACCGCCTTCGCCCACCTGTACAAGGAGCGGATGCAGGAGAGCATCGGAAGCATCCTTCGGACTCAGGTGCACGATGGGAAGAAGGGCTTTACGGCGGCCTACTTCCACTCCGGCGAGCAGCTGCTCGAAGAAGTGCAGGACGCGGGGTTCGATGCTCAGGTCTTCGGCATCGAGGGCCCTGCGTGGGCGATGCTGAAGGCGGCAGAGCAGTACACCGGTGAATCCGTGGTCGATACACCGCTGTTCGAGTCGGCCCTGACCGCCGCGCGCATGGCCGAGCCATACCCAGAACTGCTGGCTGCGAGCTCCCATCTCTTGGCAGTAGGGCGCCGCCGCTGACTTTGTGGTGAATCTTGCCCATGTAGCCAATCATCGTGTTGGGCCGTTATCAACGAGGCTTATGAGGCACTGCTGCTGTGGCGGCACTCACCACGGGCGCGTGGGTATGAGACAGGCCCCCTCGCCAGGCGCGCGGGCCAGCGAGGGGGCACAGGGCGGATCGGGCCGCCGGTCAGCTCACGTCGGTCACCTTCCAGCGCTGGTTGGCGCCGGAATTCGGCTGCCAGGCGGAGACGGTGGCCCCGTCCTGCGTGGACTGGCCGGAGACCTCCAGCAGCCTGCCGGTGGCGGCGTTGACGAGGGTCCAGGTGCCATCGCCGGTCGTCGACATGATCCATTGGGTGGCCTGGTCGCGGTCGCCCTGGTCGGGTTCCAGCACGGCCGCGCCGTTACGGACGGCGAGGCGCTTGCCGTCCGTCTGGTTGGTGAACACATACCGCTGCCGGTTGCCCTCGCCGCTGATCTGACGGAGCTGCCAGCGCTGGGTGGTGTCGGCCGCGTCGGCGCTCGCCGTCTTGATGACGAGGCCGGTGCCGCTCTCCGCGACGGTGAGCTGCTTGCCGCTCTGGGCGCCGGTCAGCTGGTAGGTGTGGCCCTCGCGCAGCAGCGCGGCGTCCTTCGCGGTGCCGGAGACCCCCTTGACGAGGAAGGAGGTCACCGATTGGGCCGGGACCGTGAAGGTGGCGCGCCGGTCGGTGACCCGGATCGGGCGGTGCCGCTCCAACTTGCCCTCGGCACTGGTCACGACGGGCGTGACGGTGGCGCCACGGGAGACATCGGCGAACTTGGACAGGTCGACGGTGACCGTGCGCTCGGCGGTGGTGCTGTTGACGTGGACGACGGTGGCACCGTTGCCCCGCTGGGAGACGGCGGCGGCGCTGGAGGTGTCGTCGACCTTCACCAGCCGGTCACCGGGCTTGATGTAGTGAGTGAAGTTCCGGGCGGTGTCGAACTTGGTGTTGGTGCGGATCGGGCAGGTCTTGAGGGTGTCCTTCGAGGTGCAGCTGAACGGGAGCTGGATGCTGCCCCAGTTGCCGCCCTTGGCGGACTCCCCGCCGGGCTTCATGTTGTCGTAGTCCTCGACCGGCTGCCAGAAGACCCAGGCCCGGGGCTCGAGTTCGCGCAGGTCGTCGACGATGTGCTGGGCCAGTCCGAGGCCGGGGCGCATGTCCTGGAAGTCCTGGCCGTCGCCCCAGTCGCCCTCGACCTCGCTCATCCACAGCGGCTTGTCTGCCGCCTTGGCCAGGTCGCGTACGGCGGTGCGGCCGCCGGTGCCGTAGGTGTGCACATTCATCTGGGCGACCAGGTCACGCACCTCCTTCGGGTACGTGTTCCAGTTCTGGGCGAAGATGTTCGGGTTCGTCTCGTCCATCGCCGAGATCTTCGCGCCGGTCCTGGCCTTCTTCAGGGCCTCCGCCAGGGCCGGGATGACCTTCTGCTGGAGCTCGGGGCCGATATGGGCCCCTTCCTGACGGCCTCCGACCGGCTGGCCGTCGGTGCCCAGGCGGGTGCTCCAGTAGCCGGTGTTGGGCTCGTTGAACGGGTCGACGGTGTCGACCTTGATGTCGTGTGCCTTCTCCAGCCGCTTGGTGGCACCGGCCAGATAGGCGGCGAAGTCGTCGACGGAGTCGGTCTTGAGCTGGTCGGCGGTGGCGTTGAAGCCGCCGGAGACATAGCCGCTGGTGGTCATGAACCACGGCGGTGAGTTGCTGAACGTCTCCCAGTGGTCGATGTCGCCCTTGATCCGGTCCACCCACCAGCGCTGCTTCGCGTCGGCGTCGGGGTTCCAGTCGGCGGGGTCATCGGCGCTCCACCAGTCGGTGTCCTCGCGAGTGGTGCCCTCGGGCGCCTTCCACCAGCCCGGGACCGCGCCTCCGGCACGGAGATAGTCCTTGACGTCCGGGGCGTTGCCACCGCCGATGTTGTAGCGGGCGATGTTCAGGGCCAGGCCGTCGTCGCCGAAGAGGAGCGCGGCCAGCTTCTGGCGTATCTCCTCGGGGTAGCCGCCGGTGACATTGGCGAACCACACCAAGCTGGTGCCCCAGCCCTCGAACTTCTGCTGCTGATAGGAGGGGTCGGGCCGGACGGTCACGGCCTCGGCCTGCGTCTGGGCCTCCGCCTGCGGGGACGGTGCGCTGATCAAGGCGGCGCCCGTGGCCAGGGCGGTGACGCCGACGGCCCCCAGGAGGCGTCTTGTGCGGGTACGGCGTTCCATCGTGTGCTCCCAACTCGTCGGTGGTCGCTTCGGTGGGACGGCATGCCCAGCGGACATGCCCGTGTGGGGGGTAGGTCAGGAGGCGGGCTGTCGCACCACGGCGACCTCCCGCGGCCGCAGGGTGAGCGCGCCGTCGGCCGCCGTGGCGCCGCCGGTCAGCGGCTCCCCGGTGAGGCCGGGCAGGCTCACCTGCTCGTCGGTGCGGTTGACGAGGAAGAGGTAACGGGCGTCGGCGGTGCGGCGCACCGTCAGCTCGACGCGCCCGCGCACCTCGGCGGGCAGCTCGCTGTGGACTCCGGCGCCTTCCAGCAGGCCCGGCAGCAGGCGGGTGAGCCCGTCGGGGCCCAGCCGGGTGGAGACATACGCGGCCGAGCCCTGGCCCGCCGCGCGGCGGGTGATGGCCGGGCGGCCGGCGTAGGTGCCGGTGCGGTAGTGGGCGAGGGTCCGTACGCCGTCGGGGTCGGTGACCGTGATCTGGTCGGTCCACAGGGTGCCGGTGGCCGGGGATTCCGTACCGTCCGGGCCGTCCAGTTCGACCGCCTCCTCGGCCAGCAGCGGGCCGAACTCCTCGATCCGGATGCCCAGCAGTTCACGCAGCGCCCCGGGGTAGCCGCCCAGCCAGACGTGGTCGTTCTCGTCGACGACACCGGAGAAGTACGTGGTGACCAGGTGGCCGCCCGTCTCGACGTACCGCGTGAGCTCCTTGGCCAGGGCCTGGGGCACCACATGCAGTACGGGAGCGATCAGCAGCCGGTACTCGTCGAGGTCGGCCCGGGTGGTGATGACATCGGCGCGGATGCCCAGCGCGAGAAGCGCGGAGTACCAGTCAAGGGCCTCCTGCCGGTAGTTGAGCCGGGAGCTGGGGTGGGAGTCCTGCTCGCTGGCCCACCACGAGTCCCAGTCGTATACGATCCCGACCCGCGCCCGCTCGCGCTCGGCCCCGGCGACCGGCGCCAGCGCCTGAAGGGTGGCGCCCAGCTCGGTCACCGCGCGGAAGACATCGCTGTCGGCCCCGGCGTGCGGCACCATCGCCGAGTGGTACTTCTCGGCCCCGGCCGCCGACTGCCGCCACTGGAAGAAGCAGACCGCGTCGGCGCCGTGCGCGACGTGCAGCAGGGAGTCGCGCGCGAGGTCGCCCGGGCGCTTGGCCACGTTGATGGGCTGCCAGTTGACCGCGCTGGTGGAGTGCTCCATGAGGAACCACGGGCGCCCGCCCGCGATACCGCTGGTGAGGTTGGCGGAGAAGGACAGCTCGTCGCGGTCCTGGGGGCCGGGGAGGACGTAGTGGTCGTTGGAGACGAAGTCGATCTCGTCGGCCCAGTCGGGGTAGTTCATCCCCTTGGTCTCGCCCATCACCATGAAGTTGGTGGTCACGGGCACGTCCGGGGTGATCTCGCGCAGGATGTCCCGCTCTGCGCGCAGATACTCCTTCAGCGCGTCGGAGGAGAAGCGCTTGAAGTCGAGCTGCTGGGTGGGGTTGGGGTGAGACGCGGCCAGCCGGGGCGGCAGGATCTGGTTCCAGTCGCTGTAGCGCTGGGACCAGAAGGCGGTGCCCCAGGCGTGGTTGAGCGCGTCCAGGGTTCCGTAGCGCGCGCGCAGCCAGTCGCGGAAGGCGCGGGCGGCGTCGTCGGAGTAGTCGTAGATGTTGTGGCAGCCCAGCTCGTTGGAGACATGCCAGGCCACCAGGGCGGGGTGGTCGGCGTAGCGCCGGGCCATCTCGGTCACCAGGCGCAGCGCGTGCTCACGGAAGACCGGTGAGGTGGGGCGCCAGTGCTGGCGCGCTCCCGGCCACACCGTCTCACCGGAGGCGGTGACCGGCAGGATCTCCGGGTGCGCGGTGGTCAGCCAGGGCGGCGGGGACGCGGTGGCGGTGGCCAGGTCGACCCCGATGCCGCCCGCGTGCAGAAGGTCCATGACCTCGTCGAGCCATCCGAAGTCCCACTGGTCCGGGGCCGGCTGGATGCGGGCCCAGGAGAAGATCGCCACGGAGACGGCATTGACGCCGGCCTGGCGCATCAGCCGTACGTCCTCCTCCCACACCTCGCGCGGCCACTGCTCGGGGTTGTAGTCGGCGCCGAAGACCAGGCGGGGGGAGGCGGGGTCACCGTCCGACCCGTACGGCAGCCGGGAGAGGAGGGTGGAGATCATGGTGGTCCTTCCGGTGTACCGCACGGGGCGGCGCGGCGTTGGTGCTGGTGGTGCCGTGGTGCTGGTGGTGCTCAGGGCGTGCGGCAGCAGGGCCCGCGGCCTCGCGGTCCCTGCTGCCGGACGGGCTTACTCCGAAACCGTGAAGCCCTGCTCCTTGCCGTACTTGACGGAGGCGTCCTGCCAGCCCTTCAGCCCCTTGGTCAGCGGGGTGTTCGAGACATAGGCCTTGCCGACGCTGTCGTTGAAGATCGAGTTGGCGTACACCTGGTAGGGCAGGTACGACCAGCCGCTGCCGACGTTCGCGGCCGACTCGGCGAAGATCTTGTTGGCCTTCTGCCCGCCGAAGTACGGGAACTCGGTGTTCTGGAACGCGTCGGACTGGAGGTCCGCCGTGGTCGCCGGGAAGGCTCCGCCCTTGAGCCGGGTCTGCACGCCCTTGCCGGCGTTCGCGTACTCGGTGAAGGCGTAGGCGAGCTCCTTGTTCTTGCCCGCCGAGGGCAGGGCCAGCGAGCTGCCGCCGTTCTCCGCGGTGGCCTTGTCGCCCTTGGTCCACTGCGGCAGCGGGGCCACGCGCCAGTCACCGGAGGCGTTCTTCACACCGGAGACGAAGTTGGCGGGCATCCAGGCGCCGGTGGTCAGGGTGGCGATGTCGCCGTTGCCCAGCCCCTTGTACCAGTCGTCGGTCCAGCCGTTGACGGGCGCGAGAAGCTTCTCGTCGATGAGCGTCTGCCAGGTCTTGGTGTAGGTGGCGGCGCCCTTGTCGGAGAAGTTGATCTTCACCTTGGTGCCGTTGTCCTCGACCTTGTACGGGCGCGAACCGGCCTGCCACAGCAGGCTGGTGGTCATACCCGCCTCGCCGATGTCGCTGGTGATGTAGACCTTCGGGTCGGCCTTGTGCAGCTTGCGCGCCGCGTCGACGTACTCGTCCCAGGTGGTGGGCACCGCGACCTTGTACTTGTCGAAGACCTTCTTGTTGTAGAACAGCGCCATCGGACCGGAGTCCATGGGGAGGGCGTAGATCTTGTCGCCGGACTTCACCGAGTTCCACGGGCCGGGCGAGTAGGTCTTGGAGAGCTTGTCGGCGCCGAAGCCGGACAGATTGTCCAGCGACTTGGTCAGCGCGAACTGGCCGAGCGCGTAGTACTCGATCTGCGCGACGTCCGGGACGCCCTTCTTCGCCGCTATGGCGTTCTGCAGGGCGGTGTACTGGTCCTTGTTGGTGCCCGCGTTGACGAGGTTGACGTGGACCTTGGGGTGTTCTTTCTCGAAGTCCTTGACGACCTGCTTGAGCGTGGGCTCCCAGGCCCAGACCGTGATGGAGCCACCCTTCTTCAGGGCCGCCTGGATGTCCCCGGCGGACACCTTCTTGTCGCTGGAGCCGCCGTCGTCGGAGCCGCCACAGGCGGTCGTTCCCAGGGCGAGGGCGCAGACGAGGCCGATGCCGCGCAGCAGGCGGCGCGTGTTCTTGGGCATGGTGCTTCCACTTCTTCGTGGTGGGGTGAGGGTTATTCCTTGACGCTTCCGGCGGCGAGTCCGGACTGCCAGTACTTCTGCAGCAGCAGGAAGGCGACGATCAGGGGGAGGATGGTGATCAGCGAGCCGGTGATCACCAGGTTGAAAACGACATCGCCACCGGCCGTCTGGGCCTGGGCGTTCCAGCTGTTCAGCCCCACGGTCAGCGGATACCAGTCCGGGTCCTTGAGCATGATCAGCGGCAGGAAGTAGTTGTTCCAGGTCGCGACCATCGTGAACAGCAGCACGGTCACGATGCCCGGTGCCAGCAGCGGCAGGCTGACCCGGAAGAAGGTCCGTAGCTCGCTCGCGCCGTCGATGCGGGCGGCCTCCAGCAGCTCGGTGGGAATGGCCTCGGTGGCGAAGACCCACATCAGATACAGACCGAAGGGCGAGACGAGCGAGGGGATGATCACCGCCCAGGGGGTGTCGGTCAGCCCCATCTTGCTGAACATCAGGAAGGTGGGGACCGCCAGCGCGGTGGTCGGTACGGCGACGGCCCCGATGACGACGGCGAACACGGCGCGTTTGCCGGGGAAGGTGAACTTCGCCAGGGCATAGCCGCCCAGGACCGCGAGGAAGGTGGCGCCACCGGCGCCGAGCCCCACATACAGCAGGGTGTTCAGCAGCCAGCGGACGAAGACCCCGTCGTTGTAGGTGAAGGTCTCACGGACGTTGTCCCACAGGGCGAAGTGGTCGGCGAACCACAGCCCGGAGGAGTCGGCCAGCCCTTCCTGGGTCTTGGTGGAGCTGATGACCAGCCATATCAGCGGCACCAGGGAGTACAGCAGCACCAGACCGGTCAGCACGGTCAGCAGCACACTGCGGCGGGGGCGGCGGCTGTCGGCGGTCCGCGCGTTACGGGCGTTACGGCGCGGGGTGCGCAGCCGGGGCGCGTGGCCGGAGGATCCGGTCCGGGCGGACGTGGCCTTGGAAGCGGTGGTGGCGGGGCTGCTCATGGTTCAGGCTCCCTTGCGCATGCCGCGCAGCTGGACGACATAGGCGACGACCATGGTGATCAGCCCCATGACGATGGCGACCGTCGCGGAGTAGTTGTACTGCTGGCCCCTGAAGGACAGCGTGTACGTGTAGTAGTTCGGGGTGTAGTCCGTGGTGACCGCGTTCAGTGCCAGGGGCCTGAGGACGCTCGGCTCGTTGAACAGCTGGAAGCTGCCGATGATCGAGAAGATCGTCGCGATGACGAGGGCGCCGCGGATCGCGGGGAGCTTGATGGCGGTGATGACGCGGAGCTGTCCGGCGCCGTCGATCTCCGCGGCCTCGTACAGGGACTGCGGGATCACCCGTAGCGCCGCGTAGAAGATCAGCATGTTGTAGCCGACGAACTCCCAGGTGACGATGTTGCCGATCGACGCCAGGATCAGGTCGGGCGAGAGCGGATCGGGCAGCGAGACGCCGAAGGCGTCGTTGATGTCCCCCACCAGCCCGAAGCGGGTGCCGTACATGAAGGCCCACATCAGCGTGGCCACCACGGCGGGCACCGCATAGGGCAGGAAGATCGAGATCCGGAAGAAGTTCTTGCCGTACAGCCGTCCGCTGTCCAGCGCGAGCGCGACGAGCAGGGCGATGCCCAGCATGATCGGCACCTGGACGGCCAGGAACAGCCCCACCCGGGTCACTCCGGACCAGAACTGATCGTCCTGGAGCGCCTGCTTGTAGTTGTCGAGCCCCACAAAGGTGTTGCCACCGATCAGCCTGTCCTGGAAGAGACTGAGGTAGATCGAATACACGATGGGAGCCAGGAAGACCAGGGCGAAGACCGCTACGAAGGGGCCGATGAACCCCCACCCCGTCCAGGACCGTCGGTCCCGTATCAGCGAAGGCCGTGCCGTGCGGTCCACGGCCGCCGGCTGTTGCAGCGTCGTCATGTCGATCCTCGTTCATCCCTCTCGGAGCCCGGAGGCCCGGCGCCCACGCAATGTTTACGCAAACACCACACCCTGGAAAAGCCCTTGACGGATGTTATGTTTACGTAAACATCTGGTGGCGGCATGTCTACACTGCCCGAATGTCGACGGTCAAGGGTCGTCGTACGACGATTCCGCAACACTGCGGATGAAAGGGGGCAAGAGTGGACACAACGGACAGTGAATCAGCCTCGGCGAGTACACCGCAGATCCGGGCTGGAGCTGGGGCGGGGGCCGGGGCCGGGACCACGCGCGCCGACCGGCGGGTCCAGCGCGCTTCCATGGCGGACGTCGCCCGCCTGGCCGGAGTCTCCTCGCAGACGGTCTCCCGGGTCTCCAACGGCTACTCGGGGGTGACCGAAGAGACCCGGCAGCAGGTGCTCGCGGCGATGAAGGAGCTGGGCTACCGGCCCAACAGCGCCGCCCGCGCGCTCAAACGCGGCGAGTTCCGCACCATCGGCGTCATCACCTTCTCCCTCGCCACCACCGGCAACGTACGCACCCTCGAGGCCATCGCCACCTCCGCGGCCCACGAGGGTTACGCCGTGACACTCCTGCCCGTCGCGGTCCCCACCCAGGACGAGGTGCGGGGCGCCTTCTCCCGGCTCGGGGAGCTCGCCGTCGACGCCGTCATCGTCATCATGGAAGTGCATCTCCTCGACACCGCCACCGTCTCGCTGCCCCCCAACGTCCAGGTCGTCGTGGCCGATTCGGACGCGGGCGACCGCTACAGCGTCGTCGACACCGACCAGGCCGGCGGCACCCGCGCCGCCGTACGCCACCTCCTCGACCTCGGCCACCGCACGGTGTGGCACCTGTCCGGTCCCCAGGAGTCCTTCGCCGCGCAGCGCCGCACCGACGCATGGCGTGTCACCCTCACCGACGCGGGGTGTGCGCCACCGCCGCTGGTACGGGGCGACTGGTCCGCGGAGTCCGGCTACCAGGCCGGACTCCGCCTCGCCGACGAGGCCGACTGCACGGCGGTGTTCGCCGCCAACGACCAGATGGCGCTCGGCCTGCTGCGGGCCCTGCACGAACGCGGCCGGAGAGTGCCCGAGGACGTCAGCGTCATCGGCTTCGACGACATCCCCGAGGCCGGCTCCTTCCTGCCGCCCCTGACCACCGTCCACCAGGACTTCGCGGAGGTGGGGCGGCGCTGTGTCGAGGGGGTGCTGCGGCAGATGAGGGAGGACGGGGAGGACATGGCGGAACCCGGCACCACGCTGGTCCCGACCCGGCTCGTGGTGCGCGGCAGCACGGCGTCACCGCCGTCGCACCACTTCCGTCGCCAGTAGGGTCGGATGGGCGGGGTTAGGTGAGCTTCCAGAGGGCCAGGTAGTAGTCCAGGGATTCGACCAGGAGCTTGTTGTCGGGGCTGAAGGCGAGGGCGTCCGCGAGGACATCACCCGACCCGGTCGACGACAGGGCCTCCGCCACCGACTCGGTGCTGTCGTCCAATGTGCGGATGGGGTTCCAGGTGGCGGTGGACCAGATCTGGACCGCCCCGCCCCGCGCGCTGGCGGCCAGGGACTTGCCGTCCGGGCTGAACGCCACGGAGCCGATCATCTGCGAGGTGAAGGCCAGGGTCTCGATCTCCTTGCGGCTGCCGGTGTCCCAGAGCCTGACTCCTTCGGTCCCGGCGTCGGCCGCGACGACCTTGCCGTCCGGGCTGAGCGCGAGGTCGTACAGGCCGTCCTTACCCGCCTGGACGGTGGCGGTGATGCTCCGCCGCCTGATGTCCCAGAAGTGCAGCTTGTTTTCCGTGGTGGAGGCGATGAGGCTGCGGCCGTCCCGGGTGAACACGGCGGACGCCACCCATCCCGTGTTCACATCCGTCGTGGGGCCCATGGGGTCGACGAGGGTGGCGATCTTGTCGCGGGACCTGACATCCCACACCGTGATGGTGGTGTTCGAGCTGTACGCCAGGGTCTTCCCGTCCCGGCTGAACGCCACCGAGTCGTACTCGGAGTCCTTCTGGTTCTTGTCGCCGTGGAGCGTGGCCACCTTCCTACCGGGCACGACGTCCCACAGCGTGATCGTCGCGTAGTCGTCGATGGAGGCGAGGAGCGACCCGTCGGGGCTGAACGCCACGTCCCCGGTGGCGTTGTCGCTCCCTCCCTCGCCGGGCGGGCTGAGGATCGCCGCCAGCTTCATGGAGGGGCTGTGCCGCAGCTCCACGCCCCCGTCCAGGTTCCCGACGGCGATGAACCTGCCGTCCGGGCTGAACTCCACGGCCGTCAGCATGGAGTCCAACTTTTTGGACAGGGTGACCAAGGGCGTCCGCCCGGCGGCGGTCGACCCGGACCGCGACACGTTCGGGCTCGGGCTCGCCGTCTGCGACGGCGATGTGCTCGACGACGAGGACGCCCCGGAACCCCCCTTGGCCGAGGACCCGGAGAACCGGTCCACGGCGAGCGGGACGGCGACGGCTGCAGTGACACCGGCGCCCAGCGCGCCGAGCAGGAAAACGCGCCGACTCGCGCGCCGAACCCCGGCGGGATCGTCCGCCGGGCGGTCGGGGTGCTGTGGAGCCGCGGTCGGGGCCGCGGTCGGGGCTACGTGCAGGTCCACGGGCGGGTCCGTGGGCGGGTTCACGGGCAGGCGCGCGGTGCCGTCCGCTCCTGGCTCGGCGCGCAGGACGACCGTCCCGGCCCCGGATTCCACAAGCGCGCCACCGTCCTCGGGCAGACCGAGGACCCGGGCGATCTCGGCCTGCTGCGCGTCGATCAGGTCGTGTACGGCGGCGGGCCAGGGCCGCGCGGACGGGGCGAGCTGCCCGACGAGCTCCAGGATCCCGGCCGGAGTGGGCCGCTGGGACGGATCCTTGTCCAGACACCGTTCGACGAGCCCGCGCAACTCGTCCGGGATCGGGGCGAGATCGGGTTCGCTGTGCACGACGTTGTAGAGCATCTGCAGCGTGGAAGAACCAGCGAACGGGACCCGCCCGGTGCACGCCTGGAACAGCACCGCGCCCAGCGAGAACACATCGCTGGCCGGGGTGAGTTCACGGCTCTCCGCCTGTTCCGGCGACATGAAGGCGGGTGAGCCGACCAGCCAGCCCGTATGGGTGATCTTGGTGATGTTCTCGCTGTCGATCGCCCGTGCGATGCCGAAGTCGATGACCCGCGGCCCGTCGGCGGCGAGCAGCACATTGGACGGCTTGAGGTCGCGGTGGATCAGCCCGGCCCGGTGGATCTCGGCCAGGGCCGCGGCGAGCCCCGCGGCCAGGCGCACCGTCGACTCGGGCGGCAACGGAGCGACGTTTTCGACGACTTGTCCCAGTGCCGGGCCCGGAACGAACACCGAGGCCAGCCACGGAAGCGGCGCGTCCGCGTCCGCGTCGACCACGGCGGCCGTATACGCACCGGACACCTTTCTGGACGCCTCCACCTCGCGGCGGAAGCGCGTACGGAACCCGTCGTCCTCCACGAACTGCGAGCGCACCACCTTGACCGCGACCAGGCGCCCGTCCGGCGCGACACCGAGCAGCACCCGCCCCATGCCGCCCCGGCCCAGCTCGGCCACCAGCCGGTACGGACCGGCCACCGGCCGGTCCGCCTCCCCCATCAGCTCCATCGGCCCTCTCCGACTCGTCGTTGCCTGCGGACAGTGGATCCTGTCACGCCCCGTGTGTGCAAGGGATGTTGTCGCAGGCAGGGCGCAGGCAGAGGCCGCTCAGCTCCCCGGACTCTCCGGGCCATCGAGGGCTCGGCGCACCTGGTGGGCGAGGGCCGAGGCATGGGGCTCGGTCAGCATGGTCCAGTGCTTGCCCGAGCACGGAAGTACGGTCAGCCCGCCGGGGTGCAGCGCGCTCAGCCAGGTGCGTAGTCGCGCCTCGGTCCGGTGGGTGAGCCCGGCCTTGAACAGCACCGTACGACACGCCACCGGCCTCGGCCGATAGCGCAGCATGGCCCGCAGATAGGCCCGGAAGACCCGGCTCGCCCCGGGCACCGACCGCACCGTACGGCCCGCGGGCCCGATCTGGAGGGCGACCAGCGCCTGATGCCACAGGCCCGCGGCGAGGTGCTGGGGAGCCGAGCCCAGGGGTCGGCCGCCGCTGTCCGGCGCGAAGCCGTCAAGGAACAGCAGCAGTTCCACCCGCTCACCGGCCCGCTCCAGTTGCGCCGCCATCTCATGGGCCACCAGACCGCCCACGGACCAGCCGCCCACCGCGTACGGACCGTGCGGCCGCGCCGCGCGCAACACGCGGATGTGGTGGGCTGCCAGCGCCTCGACGCGGTCCGGGGTGGGCGCGCCGCCCAGCAGCCCCGGGGCGTCGATCCCGTATACGGGCCGGTCCCCGCCAATGGCCCGGGCGAACTCCCGGTAGCACAGCGCGCTCCCGGCGGCGGGGGCGGCGAGGAAGAGCGGCGTGCCGTGGCCGCCCTCCTGGAAGCGGACCAGTTCGCGGGGGCCTGATGGGGTCCGCTGCGGCCGGGTGTCCCCGGTCTCCCCCACCGCCCTGGAGTCCTGGCCGTCCCGCGCGTCCCGGGCCAGCGCGGCCAGTCGGCCGAAGGTCGGCTGTTCCAGGAACTCCGCCAGAGGGATGGCGATCCCCAGGTCTTCATGGACCCGGCCGCGCAGCCGTACGGCCATGAGCGAATCGCCGCCCAGGGCGAAGAAGTCGTCCTCGTCACGGGCCGAGGCCGTGCCCAGGAGCCGGTTCCAGATCGGCGCCAATCCCACCTCTGTGACCGGAATTTGGGCGTCCGACGCCACTCGCGGATCCTGCCCAACGACCACCGCTTCGTCGGCCACCGCTTCGTCGACCGATGCCAGCAGGACCGCGTGGTCCGCCGAGGGCCGCTGCGCCACCGCGACATCCGAGAACCCGGCGTCGTCGAGCGCCCGCCGCCAGCCGTCGGCGGGCAGATGGACGGAGTCGGTGCGCAGGTCGTCCGCGAAGTCCCACCAGCCGGGCGCCAGGCCCCACATGAAGTGGGTCCACAGCGCCACCCGGGTGACCTCGACCGCCCCCAGCCAGCCGCCCGCGGCCAGCAGCCCCCTGAGCCTGTGCAGTGTCGCCGGCACATCGGGCACCACATGAAGGGCGTTATAGGCGAGCACGATGTCGAAGCCGCCACTGGGGAACCCCTGGGCGCCCAAGTCCTTGCCCAAATCGAGCCGGGCGCACCGGAACTGTGGCTGCCCCAGCTCGGCCGCACGTTCCCGGGCCCGGCGCACGGCCAGGCCACTGATGTCGGTGAAGGTGTAGAGGTCCTGGGGGTGGGCCGGCCAGGACTCCAGCACCCGCCAGGTGAGTTCCCCGCTTCCGGCGCCTACCTCGAGGACACGCAGCGGCCGGTCCGCCTCGCTCGCCCCCCGGCTCGTGGCCACGGCCGCCGCCAAGTGGTCGAGGCAGGGCCCCGCGTCGGCGACGTCGATCGTGTTGTCCATCAGACAGGCGCGCAGAAATGTGTCGTCGCCGTCCGGATAGAGCACGGAGACCGGCTCGCGGTCACCGGCCAGCACCTGGGGGTACGCGTCCGCGCAGTGGTCGAGCATCCGGCGCAGCCCCCGCATCTCGTCGAGACCGGCCGGGTCGAGCGCGGAGCGCAGCCGCTCCTCGATGTCGTCGGGGACCAGGAGGTGGCGTGCGCCCGGGGCCGTGTTCGCCGCGTCCGTCGGCTCCGCCGTAAGGAAGCCGTGTTCGGTCATGGCCCGGACCATCAGCCGGGCCGGGCCGGTCAGCTTCCCGTCCCCGGCGAGGCGATCCGTCAGCTCAGCCTCACCCACGGCGTCGCCGGGCGCGAGGCGGCCGATCCGCAGCCCGAGCTGAGTGGCCAGGGCCGCGGTGTACGTGTCGAGTCGGTGCACCAGGTCGGGCCGCTCGGACAGCGTGGGCCGGTCCGCCGCCGACGGGTCCCGCAGGCCCTCGGCGAGCCGCCGCGCTGTCGCCACGTGCGCCTTCGCCACGTACGGCAGGCGCGGGGCCGGGTCCGATACGGCAGGAGTCCGTACGACCTCGCCCGCGGGCTCGCCGACGCCGGTACCGGTGCCACAGGGCCTGGAGTCCAGGGGGTGGGGCGGCAGGGAGCAGCGCTGCCGGGATCCGCCCGCGAACTGCCCGGCCTCCACGCTCAGCCCGGCCTCCCAGAGCCTGCCGACCGCCTCCAGGACCCGCGCCTCGGCGTCGTCCGTCGCGCCGTCGAGCAGCGGGACCGTGAGGTGGCGCGCGGTGTGGCGGGGGTGGTCGCGCACCGCCCGGCTCATGGAGGCGCCAGGACCCAGTTCGACGAACACCTCGGCGCCGCCCGACAGCAGCGTGTCCAGGCCCTGTCGCAGCCGTACGGTGTCCGTCAGCTGGGCGGCCCAGTAGTCGGCCGACGCCATCTCCTCGGGGGTGGCCCAGCCGCCGGTCACGTTGGACACCAGGGGTGTCCGCGGTGCCTTCGTGGTCAGCCGCGCCACGCGGGCGCGCAGCGCGGCGGCGGCCGGGGCCATTTGCGGGGAGTGGAACGCCCTGCGGGTCTCCAGCAGCCGGGTGGGCCAGCCGTCCAGCAGTTCGGCGAGCCGCTGGACCGCCTCCGGCGGGCCGGAGAGGATGAGGCGGTCGTGGCCGTCCACGGCCACCGTCGGCCGGGGCTCGGGCAGTTGGGCCAGCGACTGGGTCACGGCCTCGCGGGCGCCATCCCGTACGAGCTCGACGGCGAGCATCCGGCCGGGGGCGATGTCCCGGGTGGCCTGCGCGCGGGTGTGCACCAGGCGCAGCGCGTCGGGGAGTTCCCACACCCCGGCCGCGAGGGCGGCGGCGTACTCGCCGATGCTGTTGCCCATCACGGCGCCCGGCCTGATGTCCCAGCCGTCCAGGGTGCGGGTGAGGGCGTGTCCGAGGGCGAAGAGACCGAGCTGCTGGTGGACGGGGTCGTGGTACCACTCCGCCGGTGTCCGTGGGCTCAGCAGGGGCGACAGGTCCGTATCGGCCTCCTGCCGGGCCCAGTCGCGTACCTCGTCGAAGGCCTCGGCGAACGCGGGCAGTACGGCGTATGCCCCGGCGGCGGCTCCGCCCGGGCGCAGGGTGCCCTGCCCCGGGTAGAGGAAGGCGACCCCGGTCGGCTCGGGTGTCGCCGGACCGTCCGGCAGGTCCGGCAGGTCCGGCAGGTCCGGCAGGTCCGGCAGGGGCTCCCCGAGCGCTTCGGCGGCCCGCGCCACATCGCGGGCGACGACGGTGGCGCGGTGTACGTACCGGCGCCGGCCGTCGGCGAGGGTGCGCGCCACCTCGTCCAGCCGCGGCGCCGGGTCGTCCCGCAGCCGCTGGGCCAGCTCGGTCCGGGCGGTGCGCAACGCCTCGGGGGACGCGGCGGACACCGTCAGCAGGCGTGGCCCGCGTGCTCCCGCGCGGGTGGCGGGCGGTGTCGGGGCGGCCTCCAGGACGGCGTGCGCGTTGGTCCCGCCGACGCCGAAGGAGCTGACGCCGGCGAGCGCCGGCCGGCCCTCGGGCCACGGGCCGTGGCGGTCGGCGACGGTGAACGGTGTGGTTTCGAGCTTCATCAGCGGGTTGGGCCGCCGGAAGTGCGCGGTCGGCACCAGCTCACGGTGCCGGAGCAGCAGCGCCGTCTTGATCAGGCCGCTGACGCCGGAGGCCGAGCCGGTGTGTCCGATGTTGCCCTTGACCGCGCCCAGGACACAGGACCCCACCGCGTCCGTGGTGGTGCGGAACGCGGCGGTGAGCGCGGCCACTTCCACCGGGTCGCCCAGCCGGGTGGCGGTGCCGTGTGCCTCGATGTGGCCGATGTCCGCCGGGTCGACATCGGCCCGGCCCAGGGCAGCCAGAATGACATCGCGCTGCCCGCCCGGCGAGGGCGCCGTGAACCCGGGCTTGTCTCCCCCGTCGTTGTTGATGGCCGTGCCCCGGATGACGGCCACCACCTGGTCGCCGTCGCGCAGCGCGTCCTCCAGCCGGCGCAGCACCACGACGCCCGCGCCCGAACTGGACACGGTGCCCGCGGCGGCGGCGTCGAACGGGCGGCAGTGTCCGTCGGGCGACAGGATGCCGCCCTCCTCGTACACATAGCCCGTCACCTGCGGGAAGAAGAGCCCAACGCCCCCGGCCAGGGCGGCGTCGCACTCGTATCCGAGCAGGCTCTGCACCGCCTGGTGCACCGCGACCAGCGAGGTGGAGCAGGCGGTCTGCACCGTCAGCGCGGGGCCGGTGAGCCGGAGTTTGTACGCGGCCCGGGTCGCCAGGAAGTCCTTGTCGCGGCCGAGGGTCTGGCTGACGAGCTCTTCCTGCGAGGCGCCCAGGGGCACGGCGTCGCATCCGGCGAACACCCCGATCGGGCCTTGGAAGCGGTGCGGGTCGATGGCCGCGTCGTCCAGGGCGGTACTGGCACACTCCAGGAACACCCGCTGCTGTGGGTCGATGCCACGGGCCTCGCCGAGGCTGTAGCCGAAGTACGACCAGTCGAAGCGGTCGGCTCCGGCCACCACTCCGCGCGCGGCCACGAAGTCCGGCCGCTCCGCGAGCCGTCGGTCGACGCCCGCGGCGGTGAGCTGGTCCGGGGTGAACCGGGAGACGGTGTCCCGGCCGGCCACCAGGTTGTCCCAGAACGCGCGGACGTCCCCGGCGCCCGGCAGTCGGCAGGCCATGCCGACGATGGCCACGGCGTCCTCATGCATCGGTCTCGTTTCCCTTCCGGCCGGTCGTCGGGCGTCGGTCGCGCTGCCTGGCCCGGCGCCCCTTCCGCGCCCGCTCCCGGAAGTCCTCCGCCGCGGACGCCGCGTGTTCGCGCTCGCGCTCGTCGGGCCGGTCGATCGCCCGGGCCATGGCGTGGACCGTGGCGTGTTCGAAGAGCCGCTGGACGGGCAGCTCGATGCCGAAGGCGCCCTCCAGCCGGCGTTGCAGGGTGGCCAGGCGCAGCGAGTCGCCGCCGAGGTCGAAGAAGTTGTCGTGGACTCCGACGGTGTCCACGCCCAGCACCTCGCGCCACAGGGCCGCGATACGCCGCTCCCGGTCGTCCTGGGGCGCGACGGCCGGGGCCGCGCCCACCAGATCCGCGCGCCCGGGCCGGGGCAGGGCCGCGTGGTCGACCTTGCCGTGCGGGGTGAGCGGTAGCTCGTCGAGCCAGACCAGGGCGTCCGGGACCAGTGGCGGCGGCAGCGTCTCGCGCAGCGCCGCGAGCACGGCCTGGGTCGCGGCCGCGGTTGCGGTTGTGTTCGCGGTTGCGGCTGCGGTTGCGCTCGCGGGCGCGGTTGCGGTTCTGCTCGCAGGGGCGGGCGCGCTCGCGGGCACGGGGGCCGCGGCGGGGTCGGCGCTGGGCACCGCGTACGCCACCAGGCGCGCGGACGAGGCCTCGAAGGCGCGTACGGCGGCCTGGGCGACCAGCGGATGCGCCGCCAGCCGGGCCTCGATCTCCTCCGGTTCGATGCGGTGTCCGCGCACCTTGAGCTGACGGTCCGCCCTCCCGATGAACTCCAGTGTTCCGTCGGGCAGCCAGCGCCCCAGGTCCCCGGTGCGGTAGACGGGCCCGGGCCCGCCCTCGGGACCGTCGGGGAGAAACCGCTCGGCGGTCAGCTCGGGACGCCGCCAGTAGCCGAGCGCCACTCCGCCGCCGCCGATGAGGATTTCGCCCTTGACGCCGACGGGGCAGCGGTGGCCCGACTCGTCGACCACGTAAACGCGTACCCCGGCCGCCGGACGGCCCACCCGCCCCGGGCGGAAGTCCGCCTCACCGGGGGTGACGGTGTGGCCGGTCGCGGTCACGGTCGCCTCGGTCGGCCCGTAGCAGTTGACCAGCCCGTACGGCAGGCCGGGCGGCGGCGCGGAGCCGAGCGCCGCGCCACCGTAGACCAGTTGGCGCAGCGCGCGGGGCGGCTCGCCGTGCGCCCAAATGGTCTCGGCGAGCGCCGCGGGCACGACGGCGACGGTCACCTGATGGGTGTCCAGCCACCCGGACACCTCGCCGGGAAACACCGTGCCGCGGTGCGGTACGAGTGCCGCGCCCGCGGTCAGGGTCGGCCAGATCTCGGAGACGGCGGCGTCGAAGCCGACGTTGATGAGCTGGCTCACCCGGTCGGCCGGCCCCAGGGCGAGCAGACCGGCGAACCACAGGGCGTGCTGGGCGAGCCCTCCGTGGCGGACGACAACGCCCTTGGGCAGGCCGGTGGAGCCCGAGGTGTAGACGACATACGCCGGGTCGTCGGCCCCGGGCGGCTCGGGCGCGGCGCCAGCGGTGTCCCGGGTCGCCTCGGTCACGTCGAACGCCGTTACCTTGTCCGGCAGTTGGGGGCGTGGTGCGCCGTCGGTGAGGACCACTCGCGCGCCCAGGTCGTCGAGGATGTACGCGATGCGCTCCGGCGGGTAGCCGGGGTCCACCGGACAGTACGCACAACCGGCATACCACGCCGCCAGCATCGCCACGACCAGGTCGGGCCCCCGGCCGAGCAGCACGGCCACGACCGGTTCGCCTTGGCGCGCCGGTCGCTTGATGCGCGCCGCGAGCCGGCGGGCGCGGGTGTCCAGCTCGGCGTAGCTGAGCGGGCCCTCGGGGGTGTCGACGGCCGTGGCGTCCGGCGTGGCCCTGACGCGCGCGGCGATCAGCTGCGGCACGGTCGTGGGCGGCGCGGCGGCGGGCCCCTCCTCGAGCGCGGCGAGCGCGGCGCGCTCATCGGTGCCGAGGCGGGGCAGCGAGGCCAGCGGGCGGTCGGGCCGGTCCACGAGGTCGGCGAGCACCGCGGCGGTCAGGGCCGCCAGGCGTTCGGCCTCCACACGGGCGATGCGATCGCCGCGGTAGGCCAGCAACCCGCGCAGGGTGCCGTTCTGCTCCTGGAAGGACACCGTCACGGCGCCCTTGGCGGCCCAGTCGGCACCCTCGCCACTCAGCGCGAACCGCCGCAGGCGGTGGCCGCCGAGCGACGGGGCCCGGGTCTCGGGGACGACGGGGGTCAGGGCGAGATCGGCGTAAGGGGTGATGCCGTAGCGGCGTTCGGGATTGAGCGCGCCTACGACCTGGTCGAACGGCACATGCTGGTCCTCCAGCGCCTCCAGCACCCGCTCCCGCATCCCCCGCAACAGCGAACCCACCGTGGTGTCCCCGTCCACCACGGACCGGATCACCACCGTGTTCGTACACGGCCCCACCACCGAACCGAAACGCTCACCGGCGCGGTTGGCCACCGGACACCCGAACGTCACGTCCCGCTCACCACTCCACCGGTGCAACGCCCCCGCAAACCCCGCCGCCACCGCCATGAACCACGACACACCCTCCCGCTCCGACACCCCACGCAACCGCCCTAATACGCCCCTGGCCAGCGGGACTTCAACCACCCCTGCGCTCTCCGCCACTCCGGGCTCCGGCCACGGCACATACGCCGGCGCTCCCGCAAGTCGCCCATGCCACCGCTCCACCCCCGCACGACCCGCCACCGAACCCACCAGCTCCCCCTGCACCCGCACAAACTCCCGATACTGCACCACCTCGGCGGCAGCCCCCTGCCGGAGTACGGGAGTGTGCGCGGTGTCGGCCAGGGCGGTCAGCAGGTCGCGGAGCAACCCGGCGAGCTCGCCGGCGTCCCGTCGGCTCAGCTGGTCGCCCCGGTACGACAGGGCCACGCGGTCCCGCCCGTCCTCGCGGAAGACGGTGACGGTGACCGGGAACTTCTGCTCGGCGGCGAGCTGACTGCCCATCACCGGGGTCAGGACGGCGCCGCCCAGGGGGTAGCCGTCGTCCACCGGTGCCAGGTTGAGAACCGCGCCCGCGTAGGGGGTGATGCCGTAGCGGCGCTCGGGGTTGAGCGCCGCTACGACCTGGTCGAACGGCACATGCTCGTCCTCCAGCGCCTCCAGCACCCGCTCCCGCATCCCCCGCAACAGCGAACCCACCGTCGTGCCCTCGTCCACCACGGACCGGATCACCACCGTGTTCGTACACGGCCCCACCACCGAACCGAAACGCTCACCCGCACGATTCGCCACCGGGCAGCCGAACGTCACATCCCGCTCACCACTCCACCGGTGCAACGCCCCCGCAAACCCCGCCGCCACCGCCATGAACCACGACACACCCTCCCGCTCCGACACCCCACGCAACCGCCCCAACACCCCCTCAGTCAGCGGAACCTCAACCACCCCTGCGCTCTCCGCCACCCCAAGCCCCGGCCACGACACATACGCCGGCGCCCCCGCAAGCCGCCCATACCAACGCTCCACTCCCGCACGGCCCACCGCCGAACCCACCAACTCCCCCTGCACCCGCACAAACTCCCGATACTGCACCACGTCATCGCCCGGCCCGCCCGCGCCCACGCCCTCGTACGCCGCGTTCATGTCCTGGACGAGGGGCACCAGGGACGGGCCGTCGCATACGAGGTGGTGCAGGCACAGCACGAGCAGCTGGCCGTGTTCGCCGAGGTCGATCAGGGCGGGCCGCAGCAGTCGGCCGGACGCGAGGTCGAAGGGCTCGCCGGCGATCTCGCGGACCCGTTCCCGCCACCGCGCGTCCTGCTCCGCCGGGTCCATACCCGACAGGTCGATCTCTTCCAGAGCCGGCGACCAGGGTTCCCCGATCCGCTGCCACAGCCTGCCGCCGCGCTCCACAAAGCCGGTGCGCAGCGCCTCATGGCGGGCCACGACGGCGTCCAGGGACCGGCGCAGCCGCCCGGGGTCCAGGCGTCCGCCGCGCACCCGCCACACCAGGGGCATCGCGTAGCGGTCGGGGCCGGAGGACAGCTGCTCGTCCAGCGCGATACGGCGCTGGAAGTCCGACGCGGGCACGAGCTCCCCGTCCGCCGAGTCAGCCGTGTCAGCCGCGCCTGCCGTGGGCCCGGTCTGGCCCAAGTGACGGTGTCCGTTCGCCGCGTTAGCCTCGTCGATCCGGTCCGCCAGGTCCCCCAGCCGCGGGTTCTCGAACACCGTGCGCACCGGCAGGTCGACGCCGAAGCGCTCCGCCACCTGGGACAGCAGGGTGGCGGCCAGCAGGGAGTGTCCGCCCGCCTCGAAGAAGGAGGTGTCGGCGAAGATCTCCGGTACGGGCAGCAGCTCGGCCCACAGCGGGGCGAGGGCCTTCGCCGTCTCGGTGCGCGGGGCGCTGCCCGCCCCGTCCGTGAGCAGGGTGCTTCGGGCGGTCAGCTCGGCGAGGTCCGCCTTCCCATTGGCCGACAGGGGGATACGGTCCGCCACCTTGAACACCGAGGGCACCATGTACTCGGGCAGCCGCTCGGCGATCCGGGCGCGCAGCTCTCCCGCGCTCGGCACATTCGTAGGGCACCAGACATGGGCCACCAGACGGTCGGTGTCCGCCCCGTCCGCGGTGACCACGGCCTGCGCGACATCGGGGTGCCCGGTCA
Organism: Streptomyces sp. NPDC000941; assembly: GCF_053599555.1. NCBI lineage: Bacteria > Bacillati > Actinomycetota > Actinomycetes > Kitasatosporales > Streptomycetaceae > Streptomyces > Streptomyces sp. NPDC000941. The sequence continues at coordinate 87,624 of NZ_JBSFMM010000009.1, read as the reverse complement.
GGCAGGTCTCGACCTCGCCGGGCTCGATGCGGTAGCCGCGCACCTGTAGTTGGTCGTCCATCCGGCCCAGGTACTCCAGTGTGCCGTCGGGCAGACAGCGGCCCAGGTCACCGCTGCGGTAGAGGCGGCCGGAACCGTACGGATCGGGTACGAACCGCTCGCGCTCCAGCTCCGGCCGCCCCACATACCCGGCCGCCACCCCTTCGCCGCCGACGCAGATCTCCCCCACCGCGCCGACCGGCAGCAGCCGGTGCCGGCCCGCGGTGGGGTGCGGGTCGAGGAGGCGGACGGTGGTGGTGGGGATGGGTGTGCCGATCGGGCTGCGGTCGGCCGTGATGTCCTCGGCGGTGATGGTCCGGGCGGTGACATGCACGGTGGTCTCGGTGATCCCGTACATGTTGACCACCTCGGTGCCGGGGTGTCCGGCGGGCCAGTCGCCGAGGGTGGCCGGGGCGAATCGGGCCCCGCCGAGGATGACGTACCGCAGGCTCGCCATCCGCCGCGCTTCGGTGTCCGTGACCCGGACCAGCTGCGCGAACATGCCCGGGGTCTGGTTGAGGACCGTTACCTGGTGGCGGCGTACCAGCTCCGCCATGCGCCGTGGGTCGCGCAGTTCGTCGCCGTCCGGCACCACGAGCCGGCCCCCGTGTACGAGACAGCCGAAGATCTCCCAGACGGAGAAGTCGAAGGCGTACGAGTGGGCGAGGACCCATACGTCGTCGGGCCCGAAGCGGAACGGCATCCGGTCGGCCGCCACCAGCCGCACCACATTGCGGTGGGTGACCCGCACCCCCTTCGGGCGGCCGGTGGTGCCCGAGGTGTAGATGACGTAGGCGAGGTCGTCCGGGGCGGGCTCGGGCAGGGGCTCCTGCTCCGCAGATGCGGCGAAGTGGCCTGAGTGGTCGATTTCGTCGAGGCGTACGGTCGGGCCGGCGAAGCCGGGATCAGTGGTGTGTGCGGCGTCCGTGAGCAGCAGTGCCGTCGCGCTGTCGGTGAGGATGAAGGCCGCGCGGTCCGCCGGGGCGGCCGGGTCGACCGGTACGTACGCCGCCCCGGCCAGCAGCACGGCCAGGACGGCCTCGACCTGCCCGAGGCCCCGCTGGACGCGCAGTCCGACGGTGTCGCCGGGGCGTACGCCGTGGTCGGCGAGGACCCGGGCGATCCGCTCGGCGCGCTCGACGAGCTGCCGGTAGGTGAGTGTGCTCTCGCCGTCGGCCAGGGCCACCCGGTCCGGGTGGTCCGCGGCCCGCTCGCGCACCAGATGGGCGAGCGTGGTGTGCGGGTAGTCGGCGCCCGTGTCGTTCCACTCCTCGATCTGGCGGTGGCGCTCGGCCTCCGTGAGTGGTTCGAAGGCGCCGAGGGGGGTGTCGGGCCGGGTGGCGGCGTCGCGCAGCAGGCGCTGCCAGTGTTCCGCGAAGAGACTCATCCGGGCCGGGTCGTAGTACAGGCCGTTGAACACCAGCCGCCCGCCGACCCCGTCCCCGACTCGGGCTGTGTGTCGCAGTGTCAGGAGCAGATCGCATTTGCCCAGGCCCGCGACGGGGGTGGGAGGTTGGCCTTCGGGCGCGTCGTGCTCGAAGTCGAACACCACGTCGAAGAGGGCCGTTCTGCTCATGTCCTTGGGCGGGGCGACACGCCGCGCCACCTCGTCGAACGGTGCGAGCCCGCAGTCGCGCACCTCCCTCAGCCCCGCCTCGCACTCCCGCGCCCAGGAAGCGAAGGACCGCTCGTGACCGCCGCGCAGCCGCAGCGGCAGGAAGTCGTCCACCGGACCCACCACATGGGCCGTGGCGGTGTTACGGCGCTGGTTCGCCACACCCACGGTGAGATCGGTCTGCCCCGAGTACCACATGAGCAGGGTGGTGTACGCGGCGAGCAGCGCCGCCTCGGTGGTGACGCCCTCGCGCCGCGCGAACTCGGCGACGGCCGTGCTGTCCAGGAGGTCGACCGGGAGGGAGTGTTCCTCGTAGATGTGGACGGCGGCCCTGGCCCGGTCCTCGGGCAGCCGCAGGGCTCCGCTCCCGCCGTCGAGCAGTTCGGCGAGGCGGGCCGTATGACGCTCTTCGGCCTCGGTGTCCCGCGCCTGCCACCACTGGACGAACGAGGGCGGCGCGGGGGGCAGTTGGCCGCCGCTCAGCAGGGTCTCGATCTCCTGGCCCACGGTACGCAGCGAGGCGCGGTCGGCCACGGCGAGATGCGCGACGAGCACAAGGACACACCCCTCGCCCTCGTCTGGGCCCTGCTGCGCGACCGCGACCCGGAACAGCGGACCCTCGGTGAGGCGGAAGGGGCGGCGCAGCCAGCCGGCGACTCCGCCGGGGGCCGTCTCCGTCAGGGTGGCGCATTCGACGGGCACCCGCTCATGGACGCGCTGGGTGCAGGTCCCGTCGGAGAGGTGCACCGTGGTGCGCAGCGCCGGATGGCGTTCCAGGACCGCCGCGACCGCCCGGCGCAGCTCGGCCTCGCCGGGGGTGGTGTCCAGGGCGAACAGCTGGGACACGTTGTGGTAGACGGGGGCGTCCTCGTACACCGTGCCGCGCTCGAAGTGTTCGACGAAGGCCATGCGCTGCTGATGCGGGGTGGCCGGGTGCTCCTCGTACGGGGCCGCCTGGCCGGCCTGCCCCGCGCATTCGTCGTACGCCCGCTCCAGGTCCCGCAGGAAGACCGGTTCGGAGCCGATGTCCCACACCAGGTGGTGCAGACAGCACATCAGCAGCTGGTCCCGGCCGTCCTCCGCCAGGTCCACCAGCATGACGCGCAGCAGCCGCCCCGAGGCGATGTCGAAGGGCTGCTGGGCGAGGGCGTCCAGTGCCGCGCGGGCGTCGGCGAGGCGGGCTTCGTCGGTGGCGCCCTCGGCGACGCGGTGCACCACCTCGGGGACCCATGGCTCGTCGACGACCTGCTGTGGTTTGCCGTCCGGCTGCTGCTCGACGAAGCGCGTACGCAACGCCTCATGGCGGGCCACGACCCGGCCGAGCGCGGTGCGCAGGGCGGCCGGGTCGAGGCCGCCCCGGACCCGCCAGGCCAGCGGCACGTTGTAGAACGAGCCGGTGCCGCGCAGCCGTACGTCCAGCCAGATGCGCTCCTGGAAGCCGGACACGGGGAAGCGGTCCCCCGATTCGCCGGACGCTCCCTCCTCCGCCGGCTCCTCCGGTACGCCTTCGGACACTTCAGCGGGGGCGCGGCGCGCGTCGAGCTCCTGGGCCAGAGCCGTCAGACGCGAGTGCTCGAAGACGGTGCGCAGCGAGATGTCGACACCCAGCTGCGCGGCGACCCGCGAGACGAGGCGGGTGGCGAGGAGGGAGTGGCCGCCCAGCGCGAAGAAGTCGGGGCGGGCGGCCGGATCGACCTCGCTGCGCAGCAGATCCGACCAGATGGCGGCGAGTTCCCGCTCGGTGGGAGTAACCTCGACGTCTGTCTCCTCGCCCGCCCGCGCCGTGTCCGTCCGGTCGCCGGGCTCCGGCGGGGCCCCGGCCGGGTCCGCCACCGGCGGGAGCTCGGCGCGGTTGACCTTGCCGTTGACGGACAGCGGCAGGTGGTCGAGCACGACATACGTGGACGGCGTCATGTAGTCGGGCAGTTGCTGCTGTGCGTACGCCTCGACGGCCGCGGCCAGTTCCGGGTGCGGCTCCGGGCGGATCGGCTGGTTGGTGAACGCCTCCGCCGGGGCGTCAGCGGCGGTCGTACGGCGCCTGGGGTAGGTGTCGGAGACGAAGTCCGGCGCCTTCGGCCCGGCGCTCCCGGGCAGTGCCGCGGGGTCAAGGAACAGCACGTCGAGACTGCCGTCCGCCGCCGCCTCCGCCCAGGTGACCACCGTACGCAGGCCGAGGCCCCGGCCGAGCGCGGCGAAGTCCTCGGGATCGGGGCAACTGTCATCCGGGACGCCGCCGTCTCGAACGCCATCGTCGCGAACGCCGTCGCCGAAGACACCGCCGTCGAGGGCGTCGCGGGCCGCGGCGACGCCGGTGCCCGCGCACACCTCGTGCTCGGCCCGCAGCAGCGGGAGCACCCTGGCGTTGGGCACCCCCGTGAGCCGTAGCGCGGACGGCTGCTTGTCGCGCAGACAGCGGCCCACATCGGCCAGGTCGGCGACGTCGTGGCCCCAGCGCGCCACCGTGGCGTCGGCGCATGAGCAGGGCTCGGCGTCGGCGGACGCCTTGCGCACCACGGCCTCGTAGCGGAACTGGGTGAGTTCGTTGTGCGCACGGCCGCGTTTGATCCGCACATCGACACCGGCGACCTCGGGCAGCGCGCCCAGGTGTTCGGTGAAGAACTCCGGCTCCACGAGGAGTTCCTTCTCGTGCAGCACCGCCCGCTCCACCGCGCGCTTCAGCCCGGAGAGGTCTTCGGAGCCGTGCTCGGCCGCCCCGCGCCGCAGTTCCACCCCGGTGCGGAACTCCCGTAGCAGCCGCTTGGGCCGTACGTCTCCGACGACGAGGTGTCCGCCGGGTGTCAGGGCGTCCAGCGCGCCGCGCAGCGCCGCGGACAGATATGCGGCGCTCGGCAGATACTGCACCACCGAGTTGATGACGACGCAGTCGAAGTGTTCCAGCGGGATGCCCGACAGATCGCGGGCCTCGCGCCGCAGCAGCCGTACCCGGTCCGCGATCCGCTCGTCCTCGCGCACCTTCGCCGCCAGCCGGGCCACGGCGCGCTCGGAGAAGTCGGTGGCCCAGTACTCGGCGCAGTGCGGGGCCAGGCGGGCGAGGAGCAGCCCGCTGCCGGCCCCGATCTCCAGGATGCGGCGCGGGCGCAGCGCGAGAACGCGGTCGACGGTGCGGTCGCGCCACTCCCGCATCTCGTGGCGTGGGATGGGAGTGCCGCGGTAGCTGTCCATCCAGCCGCCGAAGTCCTCGCCGAGCGTGGCCTGGTCGCCCTCGCGGTACATGTCCTCGTACACGTCCTGCCACTCGCGGACGCGTTCCAGCTCATGGGCGACCCCGCCGTCGCTCCCCGGCGCGGCCGTGTCCTGCTCGGCGGTGTCCTGTTCGGCGGTGGGCACCAGATAGGCAACCAGGCGCTTTCCGCCACCTGGGGCGGCCTGGGGCACGACGACGGCCCGCGCCACGTCCGGGTGGCGTTCCAGGCTCAGTTCGATGTCGTGGGGCTCGACCCGGAAGCCGCGGATCTTCACCTGGTCGTCGGCGCGGCCGAGGAAGCGGAGGGTGCCGTCGGGGGCCAGACGCACCAGGTCACCGGTGCGGTACATACGGCCGGGGTGGAAGGGGTTGGCGCGGAAGCGCTCGCGGGTGGCTTCGGGCCGGTTGACGTAGCCGGCCGAGACGTGTGCACCGCCCACCCACAGCTCGCCCGGGGCGCCCTGGGGTACGGGGCGCCCGTCGGCGTCGAGCACGTACAGGGTGGCGTTGTCCATCGCCCGGCCGATGGGAACCGGACCCTCCGGCGCCCGGGTCATACGGTGGCGGGTGGCGAACGTCGTGGTCTCGGTGGGGCCGTAGCCGTTGACGACGACGATGCCCGGGCAGGTGTCGAACACCCGGGCCACGGCCGCCTGGGACACCACATCGCCGCCGGTCCACACCTCGCGCAGACCGCGCAGAGCGTCGGGCTCCTCCTCGGCCAGGGCGGCGAAGAGCCCGGCGGTCAGCCACGCCGCGGTCACTCCGTGGCGGGCGATCGCCGCGCGCAGCGTGGCCGGGAGCAGCGCGCCTGGCGGCGCCACACAGATCCGCCCGCCGGACAGCAGGGGCGCCCACAGCTCGTACAGCACGGCGTCGAAGGCGTGCGGCGAGTGCCACAGGACCCGCTGGTGCGCACCGCCCGACCAGCAGCGGTCGTGGGCGAGGGCGGCGATGTTGCGGTGGGTGAGCTGGACGCCGGAGGGCACCCCGGTGGAGCCGGAGGTGTACATCACACAGGCCGGCGCGTCCGGGGACACCGGCTCGTACGGCGCGGGCGGCAGGGGCGGCGCGGCCCGTTCGAGCTCGGCCACGGCGGCGACGGGCAGTCCCGCGTCGGACTGCTCGCGCACCACGGGCAGCTCGCACGTGGCGCCGTCGACCAGCAGCAGGTCGCCGTCGGCCTCGGAGATCAGGGTGCGCAGTCGGGTGGCGGGCTGCCGCTCGTCCAACGGCACGTAGGCCGCGCCCGTCTTGACGATGGCCAGCAGGGCGACCAGCAGCTCGACGGACCGCTCCATGAACACCAGGGCGGTGGCGCCGGAGCGCACACCCCGCTCGCGCAGCAGCCCGGCGAGCCGGTCGGACCGCGCGTCGAGCTCCCGGTAGCTCAGCTCCGTATCGCCGTCGGCCACGGCCACCGCGTCCGGGGTACGGGCGGCCTGCCGTCGGAACAGCTCGCCCAGGGGCGCCTCGGGCAGCGGCCGAGGGGCCTCGTTCCATACGTCGAGGAGCCGGCCGCGCTCACGGGGGCCGGTGTACTCGAAGCTCGCCACGGGGCGGTGGACGGTGTCGGGGCCGAGCCCGTCCAGCAGGGTGGCCAGCCGCTCGTGGTGGTCGGCGAGGGCGGCGTCGTCGCACCGGTCGGGGTGCGCGTCCAGGGTGAGCCGCAGCTCCCCGGCACCGGTGCTGCCGGTGTGCTGGAAGCAGCACAGGGTGAGGTCTTCGGTCGGCATGATGGAGAGGTTGTGCAGCGTGCCCGACGCACCGCCGAGGTCGATCGTGCCCAGCGGCGGTATCAGGTTGACCAGCGGTCCGGCGACCCGTCTGCGCTCGGGCCAGCCGAGCTCCCGGCGCAGGTCCTCGCCGCGGTAGCGCTGGTGCGCCACCGCCTGTGCCACGGCCTCGTGGGTGTCGGCGAGCAGCCCGGCCCAGGTCGTGGCGGGGGTGATGCGCAGCCGCAGCGGAAGGACATCGGACATCATCCCGGGGAACCGCTCGGCGCCGGGCGTGGCGCGGCTGCGGCTGGCCAGGCCCACCACGATGTCCTCACGGCCGGTCATCCGGGCGGTGTACGCGGCGACGGTGGCGATGAGCGCCCGGGGGAAGTTGGTGCCCGCCTCCCGCGCCGCCGCGCGCAGGGCCCGGTGCCTGTCGGCGGGCAGTGTGAAGGCCACCCGCCGCACCTCGTGCGCGGCCGGGGCGGTGCCGCTCCCCTCGGCCAGGCCCGTACGGCTCCCGTCCGTCAGCTCGAGGGGCGCCGGGCGGTCGGCGAAGCGGTCGAGCCAGTAGGCCCTGCCGGCCGCGTACTCCGCCGAGGTGCGGTAGTGGGCCGCCTCGTCCAGAGTTTCGCCGAGGGTCTGGAACCGCGTAGGGGGGACCGGACCGCCCGCCCGCAGCGCGCGGTAGACCTCGGCGACACGCTGGGCGATGAGGTTGAAGGCGTATCCGTCGGCGACCACGTGGTGGTAGCGCTGTGCCCATAAGGTGCGCCCGGGGGCGACTTCGAGGATCGCGAAGTCGCTGACGTGGCCCGCCCCCAGATCGAAGGGGATGTGCAGGAACCGCTGCAGCCATGTGTGCGCCGCGGCCATCGGGTCCGGCTCGGCGGTGAAGTCGTGCACGGCGATATGCGGGGCGGTGGGTTCCAGCAGGATCTGCCCCGGCGGGTCCGACCGGCCGTCGAAGCGGACATGCAGTCCGTCGACCTCCATGACCACGCGTTTGATCGCGTCGATGAGCAGGGCGGTGTCCACCGCTCCCTGGATGTCGAGGTATTGGAGGCAGTTGTAGACGGGGCTGGCCGGATCCAGGTTCTGTGCGTACCAAATGCCGGACTGGGCCGGGGACAAGGGGTGGGTCGGACGGGAAACCATGGCTGTTCCTGCTTCCTCTTCCTGCGCGCCGGGGTGCGGGTGCCGGGTGCGGAGTGCTGGGGTGCGGGTGCCTGGGCCTGCCGGTCCGGTTACGACACGTCGGGGCCGGACGCGTCAGAGCCAGACGTGTCGGGGTCCGTCCCATCGGGGTCCGTCACATCGGGGACGATGTCGTCGAGCAGCCCGCCGTGACCGTCCCCGGTGATCCACCGCTGGGCCACCCGGCCGGTGTCGGGCCGCTCCTCCTCCAGCGCCTCGCGCGCGTATTCGGCGATCCGGCGCAAGGCCCCGGTGCAGTAGATGTCGGCCAGGTCCTGTGCCTCGGTGTCGTCTTCCGCGGTACGCCGGGCCGCCCGGGCGAGGACGAGGCTCGCGGCCATGATCTCGGTGGCCCAGCGGGCGACTGCGATCAGCGTGTGTTCCTGTGCGAACAGCGTCTCGTCGTCCGGGTAGGCCTTCGCCAGCGCGGCGCAGCGGGCGCGGAACTCCTCGACGGAGTCGTGCAGTTCGGCCAGATGACGCTGGTTGCGCGGGGTGAGCGCGGCGGCCAGCAGCTCCCTCGCCTCGGCGGCCTGCTCGGCGCCCTGGCCGTCGTCGAGGACGCCCGCGCGGTGGTAGGAGAAGATCGCCAGCTTGGAGAGCCAGTAGTCCAGCTGGAAGTCCACCCCGCCCGAGATCCGCAGGTTCCTGGCGTCGCGGAAGGAGCGCTCCAGGGGTACGGGCGGCGCGCCGCGCGCCGCCTTGCTGGCCGCGGTCTCGTAGCCCTCCGCCGCGAACAGCGACATGGTGCGGTCCACGACGCCCCAGCACAGCAGCGAGCACAGGTTCTTGGCCACGACCTGCTCGAACAGCGGGTTGAGGCCCGCGTCCTCGCACAGCAGGCTCCACTCGGCGACCGCTTCGAGGGCGAAGGTGTCGGCGAGGGACTGGCCGATGAGGTGCTGGATCTCCTCGTACTCCGCCAGCAGGACACCGTCCACGCGGCGGCGGCGCACAAAGCCGCGCGACCACTCCAGGCACAGCTTGGCGATCGCCAGGGACGGCGCCGCGATGAGATACATCCGGCCCAGGATCGCCAGCCCGCCGGCCTGGGCGGTGATCCGTACGTCGTGGGCGCTGGGCTTCTCCACGAAGACGTGGTCACGGGGCACGCGGACCCGGTCCAAGGTGAACCCTCCGTTGGGGAAACCCTTGATGCCCATGAACTCGTGCTCGGCCGACCGCCGCACTCCGGGCGCGTCCGGGTCGACGACCACCAGTCTGCGCATCTCCCGGCCGTCCTCCTGGACGGTGGCCACCACCCCGAGCAGCTCCGCGAAGGGGGCGTTGCCGCTGAACACCTTTTCGCCGCTGACCAGGTAGGCATGACCGTCCTCGGTGGGGACGGCGACGGTCTCCCGCCGGAGATTGGCCGCGCCGGAGGGTTCGGTGTCGGCGAAGGCGGATATCAGCCCGCGCGCGACGCGCTCGCTGAGCATGTCGCGCAGCGGGCCCTCGGGAAGAATCTGGACCAGGGGGGCGAAGCCGATCGAGTTCTGTACGGCGACCACGAGACCGAGCGGAAGCGACCAGCTGGAAATGGCTTGAATGACGCGGAACGCATTGAGGTCGGACAGGGCGAGTCCGCCGAGCTTCCTGGGGCTCTGCAGTTTCAGGTAACTGCTCTCCCGTAGCCGTTTGATGGCCTCCCGGGGCAGTTCTCCGGTCTTCTCCACAAGGCCGGGATCCACTAACCCGCGGGCGAACTCCTTGGCCTCGGCCACCAGTGCGTCGCCCTGTTTACGGTCGCTCTCCGGCTGCGCCGGAAACGGATGAACGAGATCCAGTCGCAGTGCGCCACGGAAGATCTCCTCCAGGAAGCTGGTCCTTCCCGGCACGTTGATGGCATTGAGCGGACGAGACATGATGCATCCCTCCTGCGAAAAGACAAAATCAAGCCAGCGCTGGGCCAGTTCGGCGCGCGCTCGGTGATGTGATCAGGAGTAAGAAGAATTGGGAAAGGGATCGCAGAACCGGACAGGGGCACGCGCATCGGGAACCGGCGCGGTGGGCGACCTCGTGCCGGACTTCGGAAATCTTCCACACCCTGGTACGGCCGGGCGTCCGAGGTCAACACCTCGGGTATGGCAGCGAAATGACAACTTCCCCCGACAGCCCCGCCACACGGCCGTATTTATCGGGGCGCAACTACCGTGATTCTCTTCACGGATTGCCCGGGGCGGGGGTGGGGTAATGTGCGGCCAGCAGGAGCCGCCGATGCCTCTCGGGAAGGAACGTGCATGACCTTCGACGCGCGAATGACCGGCGGCCTGCCGGCCGCTTTCCTGGCCACCGAGACCTCCTCCTTCCTGGATTTCCTGAAGGCACAGGCTCCCGAGCTCCTGCCCGCCGAGCGTCGGCTGCCGCCCGCCCGGGACGGCTTCGAGGCCCCTCATGGCACGACCGTCATCGCCACGACCTATGCGGACGGTGTGCTGGTGGCCGGCGACCGGCGCGTCACGATGGGCAACCTCATCGCGCACCGCGAATACGAGAAGGTCTTCCCGGCCGATGAACACTCGGCGATCGCCATCGCCGGCACCGCGGGCCCGGCGGTGGAACTCGTCAAGCTCTTGCAGCTGGAACTCGAACACTACGAGAAAATCGAAGGCACGGCCCTCTCCCTGGACGGCAAGGCCAACCGGCTGACCAGCATGGTCCGGGACAATCTCAGCATGGCCATGCAGGGCATGGCGGTGGTTCCGCTCTTCGCGGGCTATGACGTGCACAAGGGCGCCGGGCGTGTCTTCTCCTACGACGTCACCGGCAACCGCACCGAGGAGCGGGGCTTCGCCACCACCGGTTCCGGTTCGGTCCACGCCCGGGGTTCGCTGAAGAAGCTCTACCGGGAGGGCATGCCGGAGCGCGATATCGTCACCGCCGTCGTGCAGGCGCTCTACGACGCCGCGGACGAGGACTCCGCCACGGGCGGCCCCGACCTCACGCGGCGGCTGTTCCCCCTCATCGCCCTCATCACCGAGGACGGGTACCGGCGGCTCGATCAGGACGAGGTCGCGGCGGTCGCGCAGGCCGTCGTCGAGGGGCGCCACTCGGCGCCCGACGGACCTCAGTCACCGGTCCTGTAGTCCGCACACATCCGCGCACAGATCCGCGCACACATCCGCGCCACACCAAATAGTTCCTGTCGTTTCACACCGCCTTGGCGCCACACCGCGAGGAGATACGAGCATGTCCGGGGTCAACCGCCGTCAGCTGCTGCGAACCGCCACGGCCGCCGCGTCCGGGGTCGTCGCAGGGGTGGGCCTGGACACCCCGGCCAGTGCGGCCGAGGGCGCCACGGAGGCCGGCTGCACACCCCCGCTCGGCCCGGTCAAGGCCGGCCCCGACGACGCGCGTTACGCGTATCTGGTGCGGCGCGGCCAGAAGCGCTGGGTGGGCACACCGGACCACGTATGGGTGGTCGGCTCGACCGAACAGGTCGTGGCGGCGGTCCAGGCGGCCGTGGACTCCGGCAAGAAGGTCGCCGTGCGCAGTGGCGGACACTGCGCGGAGGGGTGGGTGGACGACCCGGCCGTGCGGGTGCTCATCGACATGTCCGGGATGACGCAGGTCTCATACGACCCGGCGCGCCGCGCCTTCGCCGTGGAGCCCGGTGCCACCCTGGGCGAGGTGTACCGGCGGCTGGTGCTGGGCTGGGGGGTGACGATTCCGGCCGGGTGGTGTCCGGGTGTCGGGGCGGGCGGCCATATCTGCGGGGGTGGCTACGGTGTGCTGTCCCGCGCCATGGGGCTGGTCGTGGACCATCTGTACGCCGTCGAGGTCGTGGTGGTCGACAAGTACGGCAAGGCGTCGGCCGTGGTCGCCACGCGTGAGGCGAGTGACCCGAACCGCGAGCTGTGGTGGGGCCACACCGGGGGCGGTGGCGGAAACTTCGGCGTGGTGACCCGGTACTGGCTGCGCACCCCGGGCGCGGAGGGCTCCGACCCGGGGCAGCTGCTGCCACGGGCGCCCAAGAGCGCGATCGCCTTCTCCAGCCAGTGGCCGTGGCAGGCCCTGAAGCTGGACGAGCCGAAGTTCACCCGGCTGATCCGCAATCACATGGACTGGTGCGAGCGCAACAGCGCGGTCGGCGCACCGGCCACCCGGCTGTACGCCGACCTGACGGTGGGCCGTAAGGCCAACGACCTCAACCTCGCCGGCGGCCAGGTGTTCGGCCCCGACGCGGCCGAGTTGCTGGACGACTATCTCGCCGCCCTCGGCGCGGGCGTGGGCACCCCGGTCAATGTGACCAGGACCGAACAGCCATGGCTGGCCGCGGCGCTGGACGGCCCGAACTCGGACATCTACCGGCTCAAGATCAAGTCGGGCTATCTGCGCAGGGGTTTCTCCGCCGCCCAGCTGGCCGCCATCTACGAGAATCTGACGCGTGAGCAGGACCCGAAGCTGCTCTTCGGCTCGGTGGGCATCGCCAGTTACGGCGGGCAGATCAGCGCGGTGGCCCCGGACGCCACGGCGTTTCCGCACCGCGACGCGGTGATGCGGGTCCAGTACACGGCGGCGTGGGACGACCCCGGCCAGGATGCCGCGTACGTCGAGTGGCTGCGGAGGCTGTACCGCGAGATCTACGCCGATACGCACGGGGTGCCGGATCCGAAGGACGGCGCCTACATCAACTACCCGGACGACGACCTGGCGGACCCCGCCGTGAACACCTCGGGCGTCCCCTGGTCCACGCTGTATTTCAAGGACAACTACCCGAGGCTGCAGAAGGTCAAGGCCACCTGGGACCCGAAGAACATCTTCAGCCACACGCTGGGCATCGAGCCCCCGAAGGCCACCCGCTGACCGCCACCGGGTGACTGCCCCCTGACGGCCGCCCGCGGCGAATGACGCCGGCGCCCACGAGGTGCGCGCCGGCGCCCGCCCGGCACCGCTCAGCGGTTCAGCGGTGTGCAGTGGTGTTCAGTGGTCGTCAGTGGTGGTCAGTGGTCCAGATGCAGCGGATGTGACACACGGCCGGACACCGCGTCGATCTCTCCATGCGCCTTCTCCAGCAACTTCGCCGCCAGCTCGTTGAGCGCCCTGGCGCCCGCGATCTCCTCGCCGACCCGCGGCTGGTTGGCGTCGGCGGGGGCCCGGCTGGCGGCCCCGTGGCCCCTCACCTCGCTCCCGTCCGCGAGCCGGACCAGGGCGGCGGCGCGGGTGTGGCGGCTGTCCTCGGTAAATTCCAGTTCGACATGCCAGCCCACGGTGGTCTGTGGCATGACGATCACCTCCGGAATCGCTCCTGCCAGCAAGTATCCACTCCCAGCGTGCATCCACTGCCCCACGCCCGCACCACCTGGCCCACACCCGCGCCACCCGGCGCGCTCCGCGATCAGGTGGCGAAGATCAGCCAGAGGTCCCAGCCATCGTCCTTGGCCCGGCACTCATAGGCGTCGGCCCCGCCGGGGTTGTGGGGCCACAAGTACTCCTCGCCGACGGCCACGCACTCCTCCTGGGTCGTGTAGTGCCCGAAGTACTGGTAGTAGTCCATGACAGTGGAGCTCGTGGCCTCGGCGTGGTGACCGGCCGGCGCAGACGTCGTGGACGTCGCGGCCGTCGCGGCCACTGCCACCGGGCCGCCGCCGAAGAGCGCCAGACCGACCGCCACGGCCGCGCCAACTCCTAAGGCGCGCAAGCGAATTCTCATGGTTGTCCCTCCCAGGAAATGGTCAGTGCCCCCTCGTTCGCCCCTCATTGAAGGAGAGAATCACCCACTCGACAAGACCCGCGTAAGTTAGGTGAGGCAAACCTAACTTTCCCTCTATGCTGTTGCCTCATGGACTTCTGGGAACTGACAGGCGTGAGCCTCGGCTACGCGCTCTTACTGGTCACGCTGTTCACCACCGTCGTCGTCGGATCCCTCCACATCGCCCGGGACGCCCTGCTCTCGGACTACCCGCCCGCGATCCAGGAGCGGTACGGGGAGCAGAGCGCACGAGGACGGCGCACCGCCGCCGCAGCCGGGCTGCTGAACCTCCTGGTGTTCCTCGCGGTGCCCCTGCTCGGCGTCCTGGACCTGCACGACCGGGCGGACGGCTCGCTCGGCTTCTGGCCGCCGTTCGCCCTCGGCACGGTCTGCTTCCTCGCCCTCACCCTCTTCGACCTGGTGGTCCTGGACTGGTGGCTGTTCTGCCGCGTCCAGCCGCGCTTCATGGTGCTGCCCGGCACGGAGGGCATGCCCGAGTACCGCGACTACGCCTTCCACGTCCGTGTACTCACGCCCCGGCCCGTGCCGTGGCCGCTGGTGGCCATCCCCGGATACGGCGTGGCTGTCGGCGCTGTCGCCTCGCTCGTCGAGGTGCTGACCGGCTGAGGCAGATACCGGTGGCGACGGGGGTCAGTCCCGGGAACGAACTGGTAGGCGCCCGGTACTGCATTCTCAGTACCCACGATTGTCGGCAGCCGCACGACGACGGACGGGCCGCGCCCCGGGAGCCTGGAGGGGTATCCCGAGATCAGATGATGCGGAGACCTCCGTCCCATGGCTGCTTTTCTCTTTTCGCTGGGCCGACTGGCCTTCCGACGACGTTGGTGGGTCACCCTGCTGTGGGTCGCCGTGCTGGGCGCCGTCGGCTTCGGCGCCGTCAAGGCACCCGCCGCCCCCGACACCGGGAACTCCATGCCCGGCATCGAGTCCCAGAAGGCGTTCGACCTGATGGACCAGCGCTTCCCCGGCGCCAAGGCCGACGGGGCGAGCGCCCGGATCGTCTTCGTCGCCCCGCACGGGGAGAAGGTCACCGCGGCCGACAACCGGGCGGCCGTCGAGAAGGTCGTCCACGGAGTGGCCGACGGCCGGCAGGTCGCCGGCGCGGTGGACCCCTTCCAGGCGCGGGCCGTGAGCAAGGACGCCGGGACCGCGTACGCGACCGTGACGTACAAGGTCAAGGCCGACGACCTCACCGACGCGTCCAAGAAGACCCTGGAGGACGCGGTCCAGCAGGCGCGCGACGCGGGGCTGACCGTCGAGGTCGGCGGCAACGCGCTGGCGACCCAGCCCGCGGCGGGCGGGGCGGCCGAGGGCATCGGCATCGCCATCGCCGCGGTCGTGCTGCTGATCACCTTCGGCTCACTGGCCGCCGCCGGGCTTCCGCTGCTGACCGCGGTCGTCGGCGTCGGCATCAGCATCGCTTCGATCATGGCCCTGGCCAGCACCTTCGGTCTGTCCGGCACGACCGGCACGCTCGCCTCGATGCTGGGCCTCGCGGTCGGCATCGACTACGCCATGTTCGTGGTCTCCCGCTACCGCGAGGAGCGGGCCCGGGGACATGAGCCCGAGGAGGCGGTCGGGCTGGCCGCGGGCACGGCGGGGTCGGCGGTGGTCTTCGCCGGGCTGACCGTCGTGATCGCGCTGGCCGGTCTTTCGGTGGTCGGCATCCCCCTGCTGACCAAGATGGGCCTGGCCGCCGCGGGCGCGGTCGCCATCGGTGTCCTCATCGCGCTGACCCTGATCCCGGCCCTGCTCGGCTTCCTCCCGCGCGCCGTACTGTCGCGCTCCGCCCGGCGGGGCGGGAAGGCCAAGAAGGCCAAGGAAGGCAGTGAGCACAACGGGGGCAGCCGCTGGGCCCGGTTCGTGCTGCGCCGCCCGCTGCCCGTACTGCTGGCCTGTGTGGCGGGGCTCGGGGCGATCGCCATACCGGTGACGGGCCTGCAGCTGGGCATGCCCGGGGACGAGGCCAAGCCCACCTCGACCACGGAGCGCCGCGCCTACGACGCGCTGGCCGAGGGCTTCGGCCCCGGCTTCAACGGACCGCTGACCATCGTCGTCGACGCCAAGGGCACGGCAGACGCCAAGGGCACGGGAGACGCCAACAGCACGGGAGACGCCAACAGCACGGCGGACACGAAGGCCGCCGCGCGCACGATCGCCGACAGGATCGCCGCCACCAAGGGCGTCGTATCCGTCTCGCCGCCCCGCCTCAACGCCGCGGGTGACACGGCGGTCTTCTCCGCCACCCCGGCCACCGCCCCCACCGACGAGAAGACCAAGGACCTGGTCCGCACCATCCGCGCCGAACGGCCCGCGCTCGAGTCCGCCACGCATGCGAGCTTCGAGGTCACCGGCTCCACCGCGGTGAACATCGACGTGGCCCAGAAGGTGCAGGACGCGCTGATCCCGTATCTCGCGGTCGTGGTGGGCCTCGCCTTCCTGCTTCTGCTGGTGGTCTTCCGGTCCCTCCTCGTGCCCCTCAAGGCGGCCGCCGGCTTCCTGCTGTCGGTGCTCGCGGCCTTCGGCGCGGTGGTCGCGGTGTTCCAGTGGGGCTGGGGCGCGAGCCTCCTCGGCGTCGAGCAGACCGGCCCGATCATGAGCCTGATGCCGATCTTCCTCGTGGGCATCGTCTTCGGTCTCGCCATGGACTACGAGGTCTTCCTGGTCACCCGCATGCGTGAGGCGTACGTCCACGGGGACCGGGCCGGCCAGGCGATCGTCACCGGGTTCCGGCACAGCGCCCGGGTGGTGGTGGCAGCCGCGCTGATCATGATGGCCGTGTTCTCCGGCTTCGTGGGCTCTGCCGAGTCGATGATCAAGATGATGGGGTTCGGGCTGGCCACGGCCGTCCTGCTCGACGCGTTCGTGGTCCGTATGGCGCTCGTACCCGCCGTCCTCGCGCTGCTCGGCGACCGCGCCTGGTGGCTGCCGCGCTGGCTGGACAGGGTGCTGCCGAACATCGACGTGGAGGGCGAAGCGCTCAGCCGCCGCTCCCCCGTCGCCGCGGTCCCGGGCGTCGGCGCCCCCGACACCGCATCGGACCGGGAATCGGCACGCGTCTGACCCGACACCGCCCCGCGAACGGCAGGGCCGCCCGTGGCCATGTCCCGGGCGGCCCTGTCGGCCGTTCGCCCGCCACGTCGTCCACCATGGACCCAGGCCCCGACCGGAGAACCCCGATGACCAGCAGCTTGGAGCGCTATACGGAGCGCCATCACCTCGCCTTCGACCTGATCGTGGCCGGGGTGCTGTTCGGTCTCGTCATCCTGGGCGCCGCTCTCGGCTGGCCGGGTACCACCCAGCCGCCGCTGGGTCCTGCCCTGCTCCTCGCGGGCATCGCCTGCGCCGCCCTGGTGGGATGCCGCAGCCACCCGCGCACCGCCGTCGCCGTGACGGCGGTCTGTGTCTCGGCCGCGAGCGCGGTCGGCTATCTGCTCACCCCGCTGCTGCTGGCCCCGGCCATGGCGGCGCTCTATTGGCTGGCCGCGCTCACCGAGCGGAAGATCACCTACGCCTACTGCCTCGCCACCATCGCCACGCTGGTGACCACCGCGATGATCGCCGACCCCGGCCACCACGCGCTGGTGCTCAAGACCATCGGCCCTGCCGTATGGCTGCTGCTGCCCGTCACCGCCGGCCGCGCGGTCCGGATCCGGCGTGCCTATACGGAAGCCGTCATGGAAGCCGCGCAGGCCCGCGCCGAACACGCCGAGCGGACCCGCGAGGAGGAGGCGCGACACCGGGTCGCCGAAGAGCGCATGCGCATCGCCCGCGAGCTGCACGACGTGGTCGCCCACCATCTGGCCCTGGCCAACGCCCAGGCGAGCACGGCCGCGCATCTCGCCCGTAACCACCCCGACCAGGCCCACGAGATCCTCACCGGCCTGGCCGCCACCACCTCATCCGCACTGCGTGAACTCAAGGCCACCGTCGGCCTGCTGCGCCGTACGGACGACCCGGACGCGCCCCTGGAACCCAGCCCCGGCCTCGACCGGCTCCCCGAGCTGACCGACGCCTTCGCCTCCGCCGGGCTCCAGGTCACGGTCACCACGCGCGGCGAGCCGCGGCAGCTGTCCCCGGGAGTGGATCTGACCGCGTTCCGGATCGTGCAGGAGGCCCTGACCAACGTCACCAAGCACGCCGCCGCGCACACCGCGCACGTACGGCTCGACTACGCTCGCGACCGGCTGACCATCACCGTCACCGACGACGGAACCACCACGGCCACCACGACCGCCGCGGCCACCGAGGCGCCGACGCCCGGACACGGCTTCGGCCTCATCGGCATGCGCGAGCGCGCCCATTCGGTGGGCGGCGCCCTCACCGCGGGCAGCCGCCCGGAGGGCGGCTTCGAGGTCACCGCCGAACTGCCGCTGCACCCCGACGGCCCGCCGCCCTCCCCGGAACCAGAGGTACGGCAGACCTGACCCGCCCTCGGCCGCCGGCTCACCGGCATTGCGTCCTGGGTCAACGACTGTGCGCTCGCCGTCAATGCCTTCCGGCCGGGCCTGCGCGAGACTCGACCCGCCCCTGCCTCACGTGAATCTCACCTGAACCTGACCCACCCTGGAGTGACTGCGCGGTGCGGATCGTCTATGCCGACGGCAAGACCGAACGGGAAATGGAACTGCGTGTCGGCCGGCCGAACGCCACGCTGGCCGACCTCGCCGCGACTTTGGACATACCGGCCAGCGGGCTGAGTATCGACGGCCGGACCGCGCCACCGGAGACGGGGCTCGGCGAATCCGGCCTCGCCCATGGATCGCGGGTGGCCCGCGCGGGCTGGGGCTCGGCCGGCGGGCCGCGGGTGGCGGCCGCCGTACTGCGGGTGGTCGGCGGCCTTGAGGCCGGGCGCAGCGTTCCGCTGCGGGTGGGCAGGACGGTCATCGGCCGGGGCGCCGAGGCGGATGTGCGCGTCGTGGCCACGGGGGTGTCCCGACTGCATGCCGCCCTGGAGATCTCGGCCGACGGGCAGGTGCACATCACCGACCTGGACACGGTCAACGGCACCGACGTATGCGGCGGGCGGATCTCCAAGGCCGTCCGGCTCCAGCCCGAGGACCTGGTCTCGCTGGGCGGCGAGGTGATGGTGCGCGTCCTGCCGCGGGACCGGCTCGGCCCCGTACAGCGGGTCAACCCGGTCCGGGAGGTGGGGCCAGGTGGCACCCTGCCGTTCAACCGTCCGCCGCGCGGCGGCAGACCGGGCGACCCGCCGCGGATCGCCACGCCGTCGTCGCCGCCGAGCGCGAACAAGGCTCCGTTCTCCATCGCCAGCATGCTCGGTCCGCTGGTCATGGCCGGTGCGATCGTCGGTATGACCGGCGACGTGCGCTACGCGGCCATCGCGGCGCTCACCCCGCTGATGTTCGTGGGGAACTTCCTGGAGGAGCGGCTGCGGGGCCGCTTCACCTTCCGGCGCGGGATGCGGGATCACACCGCCAGGGTCAAGGAGTTCGAGCAGGCGGTGGCCGCGCGCCACGCGGCCGAGATCCGTACCCGCCGGGCGGCCCACCCCGACCCCGCGGAGGTGGTCCACCGGGCGACCGCGCCGGGGGTCGCCCTGTGGGAACGGCGCCCGGGCGCCCCGGACTTCCTCAAAACGGTGGTCGGCACCGCCGACCTGCCCTGGAACCCACCGCTGGACAACGACTCCTCGGAGCCCGCTCCGGAGGTGGCGGACATCCTGGGCGCGCGCTGCGTACTGCCACAGGTGCCGGTCGTGGTCGGGGTGTCGGCCGGTGAGGCGGTGGGGTTCGAGGGGGACCGCCGCGCGGCCCTCGGCGTCGCCCGGTCCCTGCTGTGCCAGGCGTTGGTGGGAAGCGGGCCGGCCGATGTGACGCTGGCGGTGTTCGCCGACCCGGAGCGGCTGGCCGACTGGGACTGGACGAAGTGGCTGCCGCACGGCGCGGATCCGCAGTCGGGGACGTCACGGCTGGTGGCGGTCGGGCCCGAGCAGTCCGACACGCTGGCCCGCGGTCTGCTGTCCGCCGCGCCACGGCGTACGGAGGGCGGCGCCGGGCCGGTGCTGCTGGTGGTCGTGGACGGCGCCACACTGCTGGAGGGCCGGCCCTGTCCGCTGCGGGACCTGCTCGCCGACCGCACCCTGCGCTGCGGTGCCCTGGTGCTCACCACCCGGCTGCCCGCCCTGTGCACCTCGGTGGTCACCGCCGCGCCCGAGGGCCGGGGGCGGGTGCGTGACGTGGCCTCCGACGAGGTGGTGCCGGACGTACTGCTGGGCGGTATGCCGGTCGACGAGGCGCGCGCCACCGCCAGGGCGCTGGCCCGCTTCGAGGACCCGGAGTTGCGGGTCGAGGGCGCGGGGCTGCCGGACCGTATCTCCCTGCTGCCGCTGCTGGACCTGACCGCCGTCTCCGGGGCCGAGGTCGGTGCGCGGTGGAAGACGCGGGCCCCGGCCCTGCGGGTGCAGGCCGTGCTCGGGGTCAGCGAACGGGACCTGTTCACCGTGGACCTCGACGACGACGGGCCGCACGCGCTGATCGCCGGGACCACCGGCTCCGGCAAGAGCGAACTGCTGCGCACCCTCATCGCGAGCATGGCCACCGACGCCGACCCCGAGCATCTGACCTTCGCGCTGGTGGACTACAAGGGCGGTGGCGCCCTGGACGAATGCGCCGAACTCCCGCACACCGTCGGCCTGGTCACCGATCTCGACGAGCAGCTCAGCGAACGCGCCCTGCGCTGTCTGGACGCCGAGCTGCGCCACCGCGAACGGCTGCTGCGCGAGGTGGGCCTGAGCCATATCCGCGACTATCAGCGGCTGCGCGACACCGAGGACGCCAAGGACGCCGGCATGGAGCCGATGCCCCGGCTCGCCGTGGTGATCGACGAGTTCGCCACTCTGGTCAAGGCCCTGCCGGACTTCGTCGACTCGCTGGTGAGCATCGCACAGCGCGGACGCACCCTCGGCGTCCACCTGATCATGGCCACCCAGCGGCCCGCCGGCTCGGTCAACGACGCCATCAAGAACAACGTCAAACTCCGTATCGCGCTGCGGCTCGAGTCCACCGGGGACTCGGAGGACGTCATCGACAGTCCGGCCTCGGCCGGGATCGGCACCCGCCAATGGGGCCGCGCCTACTACCGGCTCAGCGCACGCGAGGTGCTGCCGGTGCAGACCGCGCTGTCCACCGGAGTCACCCCGCAGGCCGCGGTGACCGCCCCGGTGACGATCGCACCGTTCGTCCTGGGCATGCCGGTGCTGACGGCGGCCACCGACGGCACGGAGGGCGAAACCGATCTACGGCGGCTGGTCACGGCCACACGACAGGCCGCCGACCTGTCCGGATTCGCCCCGCCACGGCGACCCTGGCCCGATCCGCTGCCCAAGGTGCTGCACCGCGCGGACCTCCCCGCGGTCGCCGAACAGGGCCTGCACACCGAGGCCACCGGCCTGCCCGCCTGGGCGCTCGCCGACGACCCCGACCGGCAGCGGCAGTACGCGGTCGGCTGGGACCCGGCCGCCGGAAACATCGTGGTCTACGGGGGCGGCGGCTCGGGCACCTCCACCGCCCTGGCCGCGCTCGCCCTGGCCGTCGCCGGCTCCTGCCCGCCCGACCGGCACCACATCTTCGCCCTCGACCTAGGCGCCGGCGACCTGGCCCCGCTGGCCGCGCTCCCGCACACCGGCGCCCACATCGGGTCCGCCGAACGCGAGCGCCAGATCCGGCTGATCAAGCTGCTGCGCCGGGAGCTCGACGAGCGCAAGGCCCGCGGCCCGGCCGACTCCCCGGACTGGCTGGTGCTGCTGGACAATCTCGGCGCCCTGATCTCGGACTTCGACAAGGACGTGGCGGGGATGAACCTGATCGAAGAGCTCGCCCGCGTCTACGCCGACGGCCCCGCGGTCGGCATCCGGTTCGCGGTCAGCGCCGACCGCTCCGGCGCCGTACCGACGGCCTGGTCCGCCCTGACCCAGACCAAACTGCTGCTGCGGCTGGCCGACCCCGCCGAGTACGGATACTTCGACATACCCCGCAACGCGGTGCCCAGCTATGTGCCGGGCCGGGCGCTCGTGGCCGCCAACCGGCAGGTGATCCAGATCGGCTGGCCCGGCGAGGACCTGGCGACGGCCGTCGCGGAAACCGCCGCCCGGTGGACCGGAGCCCAGCGCAGCGCCCCCGAGGTCGGCCTGCTGCCCACCGACGTCCCCGCCACCGCCCTCACCACAGCGGCCCAGACCGCCACCGACCCCTGGTGGCTCCCCGTCGGCCTGGACTCCGACACCCTCGGCAGTGCCGGACTGCGGCTGTACGAGCGCGAACACGCCCTGATAGCCGGGCCGCAGCGATCCGGCCGCAGCACGGCCCTGTGCACCCTCGCCCGCCTCGTGATGTCCTCGGCGACGTCTGCCGACACCCCGCCCACGGTCGTCGGCTTCGCCCCGCGCCGCTCCCCGCTGCGCGACCTGCCCGGTCTGGCCGCCCTGGTCACCACGTACGACGACCTCGAACAGGCCCTCACGGCACTCCCCCTCGACCGGCCCGTCCTCCTTCTGGCCGACGACGCCGACACGGTGGAGGACGAACGCGGCTTCCTGGAACAGTGGCTCTCCTTCCCGGCCACCGGCCACCACATGATCGCCGCCGGCCGGGCCGACACCCTGCGCCGCTCCTACGGCCACTGGACCGGGCGCACCCGCGACAGCCGCTGCGGCGTCCTCCTGTGCCCCGACCACGACCTCGACGGCGATCTGCTGGGCACGCAGCTGCCCCGCCACGACCGCATGGCGCCGCTGCCGGGGCGTGGCTACCTCGTGGTGGACGGCGTGGCGGCGGGGGTGCAGGTGGCGAACCAACCCATCGACGTGGGCATATGACGTCTTGCGCCGAGCGCACATGGACTGTGCGCTCCAGATCAATGACACGGCGAGGCCCGGGACCGGAGAATTTTCGCGATAAGTCACCCCTCCGGGGTCGACCTAAAAACAGGTAAAAACAGGAGAAGAACCATGGCAGATGACAAGGTTTCAGTCGACCCCACCGCACACCTGGCAAGCAAGAAGTTCCTGACCATCATCGACGGCAGCTTCCAGGATTCCATCAAACAGCTCTCCGACGCCGGGACCACCCTGAGCGACCCGAACCACTGGAGCGGCCCGTACGCCGCCCAGTTCCGTTCCTCCTGGGCCAGCGCCCAGACCGACCTGAACAAGATCAGGCACTCCCTGGACGAGTTCCAGCGGAAGTTCGACACGATCCTGAGGAACATCTCCCAGGCCGGCGGCCAGAACCACTGACCACCCCGGAGCGTCACAGCGGAAACTCTCTAAGGAAACTCCCATGTCTGAGAGGGACCCGGTCCACCCCTGGACCGGAGAGCTGAGCAGCGCCGACCTCGAACGCCTCGGCGCGGAACCGCTGCGGCGGTCGGACCCGGTGGCGATCGGGCCCTACCGGGTGCTCGCGCGCCTGGGGAGCGGGGGGATGGGCCGGCTCTACCTCGGGCGGGAAGCGGGTGTGGAGGGGGAGGCGGCAGCCCCGTACGGAGCCGGCGCGCTGGTGGCCGTCAAGGTCATCCGGCCGGAGCACGCCGAGGACCCGCGGTTCCGGCGCCGGTTCGAGCGCGAGGTCGAGGTCGTACGACGGGTCCACGGGAAGTACACCGCGGGGCTGGTCGCTTCGGGCTTCGACGAGGAGGAGCGGCTGTGGATGGCCACCGCGTACGTCCCGGGGCCGAGCCTCGACGACACGGTGCGCCGCTTCGGCCCGTTCCCCGCTCCGGTGGTGTGGCGGCTGGCGGGCGAGATCGGGGAAGCGCTCGCCACGCTCGCCGCCGCCGGGATCGTCCACCGCGATCTCAAGCCGTCCAATGTCCTGCTGGGCGCCGACGGCGCGCGGGTCATCGACTTCGGGGTCGCCCACACCACTGACGCCAGTGTGCTCACCATGACGGGGCAGCATGTGGGCACCCCGGCGTTCATGTCCCCCGAGCAGGCCGACGGCCGGGAGGCGGGCACCGCCTCGGACGTCTTCTCGCTCGGCTCGGTGCTCGCACACGCGGCGACCGGCAGAACGCCGTTCGGCGAGGGTTCGACGGCCGATGTCATCCACCGCGTGGTCTACTCGCCGCCCAGCGCGGATGTGCTCGCCAAGGTGACGGAGTCCGATCCGGCCCTGGCGGAGCTGATCGGCCGGTGTCTGGACAAGAGCGCGGAGGGACGGCTGAGCCCGCAGGAAGTCGTCGATACGGCGCGGCAGCACGCACCGGCCCAGGAGTGGCCGGCGTCGCTCGCCGAGCTGATCGGGGCCCGCTCCACATGGAGCGGGTTCGCCGCCGCGGTGTCGCCGATGGAACAGCTGACGATCCTCCGCCGCGGCGCCCCGGTGCGTACGCTCAAGCCGGCGCCGCCCAAGAGCCGCCGTGGCCTGGTCCTGGCCGTGGCCGGGGCCGTCGCCGCCGTGGCCATCGGGGTGGTGGCCTTCGTCGTACCGGGGATGGGCTCGTCGGACGACGGCAAGAAGAACGTCGCATCGACGGCCACGAAGTCCGCACACCACCCGCGGGCATCAAAGTCATCCGCGGCGAAGCACTCACCGAAGCCGTCGTCGAAGCCGTCCCCGAGCTCGACGTCCGACGCCGCGAACCCTCCGGGCGGTGGCGGCGGTGATGGTGGCGGCGGTGACGGTAATGGTGGGGGCGGCGGTGGCGGCGGTTCCGAAGAGAACCAGCCCCCTGCCAACCAGCAGCCGCCGACCAAGAACACCACCACCCCGGCCCCGCCCAAGCAGACGCAGTCCCCGTCCAAGACCCCGGCGCCGAAGCCGTGGAAGTCCTGCCGCTACTACTCCGGCACCGCGCTCACCATGCAGGGCAGCAACAACGGAGCTGCCGTCCGCCAGGTGCAGTGCATCCTCGATGCCCGCGGGTACGACATCGGACCCCACGGCATCGACGGGCAGTTCGGCCCCGATACGAAGGCAGCGGTCGTCCGCTTCCAGAAGCGTCACCACCTCAATCCCGACGGCAAAGTGGGAGAGGACACCTGGCCGGCGCTCCGCGCCTGAGCGCAACCGCCATCGAACACCACAGCTGAGCCGGCGGTCCCCCGCCGGCTCAGCCACAGCACCACTGGCGACCGCTACCGAACGGCCACGGGCACACCCTCGCGCCTGCGGTACTCGCCCGGCGTGATCCCGTACTCCTTCTTGAAGGCCCGGTTGAACACCG
Organism: Streptomyces sp. NPDC000941; assembly: GCF_053599555.1. Classification (NCBI taxonomy): domain Bacteria; kingdom Bacillati; phylum Actinomycetota; class Actinomycetes; order Kitasatosporales; family Streptomycetaceae; genus Streptomyces; species Streptomyces sp. NPDC000941. The sequence continues at coordinate 62,950 of NZ_JBSFMM010000009.1, read as the reverse complement.
CCGCGTCCTGGAAGCCCCACCGCACCCGGATCACCGCCATGCTCTGCCCCGCGAGGCACGGGTTCGTCAGATCGGCCCGGCAGCGCTCCAGCCGCCGCTCCCGGACGAAGCCGCCCACCGTCTGCTCGTCCTGCCGGAACAAGTGGTGCAGATAGCGGACCGAGATGTGGTGCGCCGCCGCGATCGTCGTCGGCGACAGGCCGGGATCGCTGAGGTTGCGGTCGATGTACCCCTTGATCTCCCCCAGGAGCGCCACCTGCCGCGGCAGTCGCGTCGCGTCGTCCAGTACGTCGGTCACGCTGCTGAGAAACGCCACCGCCAGGTCGACCGCGGCGCGCCCCACCCAGGTCGCCTGTGGGATGTCCACCGCCGCGGCGGGTCCGGCCAGCCCCTCCAGGAACCGCGCGAGAAGGGCCGCCGGGCCCGCGTCCGAGGGCACCGGCCGCGCCACCAGGCCGCGCAGCGCGTGGTGCGGCAGCGACAGCGCGCTGCCCGGCAGATGCAGGACCATCGCCCGGGGCGGTCTCGCCCGGTCGGCAGCCGCCGCGTCGAACGGCTCCCATGGGTCCCACAGCACGAGTTGGCCGGGCTCCAGACGGATGGCGCCGGACCTCCGGCCCAGCGTCAGCGGCCCGTCGGACACCAGGACCAGCCGCCACGCCCGCGGATCGCCGCTCCGGGCGAGCAGCGGAGACGGTGCGGGAAGGCGCAGTACGGACAGCCGCACCGGCCCCAGCTCCAGCTCGGCCCGGTGCCCGGGCCGGCCAGGATCGCTTGTCGAGGTCGAGAAGGCAGTCGCCGCCGGCTGCCGTGAGCGCAAAAGCGATTGCGATGTAATGGTGTTACCTTTCCCCTGTTTTGTCCCGCCCGCTGCGGCTCGCCCGACAGCCCGCCGAAGCACTCGGTCGAGGGGGTCATGGAACCGGGCCCGGTGTGCGCCGGGCGACGTGCCGCAGGGGCGCGGCAGGCATGGCATGACCACGGCGCACCTGAGGGGCGCGCCGACACCATTGCCTGCTCAACGAGTCTGCCGAGGTGGTGCGGGACGTGTCCTTAGCGCCCAGCGCCAGCCGCTTAGCGCTGGACGCCAGTCAGGTGCCGGAAGTCCTTGGGCGGCATGCCGTAGGCGGCACGGAACGCGCGGGTGAAGTCGGCCGGCCGGCGAAACCCCCACCGGGCGGCGATGGCGTGGATGGGCCGCATACCCAGCGCCGGCTCGGCCAGCTCGCGACGGGCCTGCTCCAGCCGCTGGTGGCGGATGTACGCGGAGACCGTCGTCTTCTGGTGGCGGAAGAGCCGGTGCAAGGAACGGACCGAGATGTGCTGAGCCGCCGCGATCTGCTCGGGGCTCAGCTCGGGGTCGGCCAAGTGCTGATGGATATAGCCGCGGACGCGCATGGCCAGGGCGTGGTGAAAACTCTCCGGCGCACCTTGCGGGCCCCGCTGCTGGGCGAGCAGGGCGGTGGCCAGGTCGAGCGCGACAGCGCCCAACCGCGCGGAGTCCGACGCTCCGTAGGGCGTGGTGTCGGTGACCAGGCCGGTGACGAACTGGGCGAGCAGGGCGCCCATCCCGGTCCGCCCCGGTAACCTCATCGCGAACTGCCGCTCGGCGAGGCCGCCCGGCAGCGGCAGCACCGCCCGCGGGATCAGCATCTCCGCGGCCGAGACCGTACCGTCCGTCGCGTCCAGCTGCCCCCGATACGGGTGCGAACTGCTCACCAGCACCAGGTCGCCCCGCCCGGCCAGCACCTCCTGGCCGCCCTGGGCGACCCGCATGCGCCCGACCAGGGGCACCGAGAGGTGGTAGATCTCCGGATCGGACTGCCTGATCAGCGCCGGGGTCCGGAAGGACTCCAGCGGCGGGCACGAGAACACGGAAACCCGGACGACGCCGAGGTCCAGCACCCGCAGCGTGCCGCGGAAGTCGGCCGCGTGCTCCGTACGGATGACATGCGGCGAGTGACTTGCGAACGCCAGATCGCGCCAACTCTCGAACCGCTCCGCCACGGGTAGTTCATCACCCCGAAATAACGTCTCGATCATTCTCCGTGCCTCCCCCGTAGGTCCTGATGCCCCTGGCCGTCACGTCCTGACGGCTGACGGCCCGGGCCCCGACTCGTAGCGAGTCTGGACGGCGAGCGAGTTGTTGCGCAGCCCCGAATCGTCGCGCGCAACAATCCTGACCTCGGCCGATCGCACCGAGGCAGTTCGTCCAAGCTGCGCTCGACCGCGGGTCATCTGAGTGATTTCAAAGCGGCGTTCAACAATGTGGGCAAGGGGTTGCGGGGGCTTGGTTCGCGGTCGGTGCAGGGGAAGGCGGCGGATGCCTTCCGGGAGAGCGTGTCGGTCCAGCCGAAGAAGTGGTTCACGGCTGCGGATGCGTGTGAGAAGGCGTCGGGGGCGCTGGAGCGGTTCGCGGGGACGGTGGAGTGGGCGCAGGGTCAGGCTGAGGAGGCGATCCGGCGCTATAAGAAGGGCAAGAAGGCGTCGGAGGATGCGCGGTCGGCGCATGACGACGAGGTGAGCGCGTACAACAAGGCGGCGGACGCGTACAACGCGCTGCCCGCCGACAAGCGGGATCCGTCCTCGCTGCCGGACAAGCCGGGCGCGTTCCATGATCCGGGGACGGCCGAGATGAAGGCCGCGCGGGAGTTGTTGGCGGAGGCGCGGCGGCAGCGGGATGAGGCGCATGGGGTGGCGAAGGCGGCGGTGGAGACGGCGCGGGACGCCGCGCCGAAGAAGCCGTCGTACGCCCAGCGGGTGGGGGACGGCCTGGAGGGGCTTCAGCTGAACGCGAGCCACGTCCTGGATGGTGTGGTGAAGGGGACGGCGGGGCTGGTCAGTTTTGCGGTCGTCCGGACCACGAAATGGTGTTCACCGGTCACGGCGGCATACGAGCAGGTGATGGGACCCCGGTCACCGTCCCCGAAGGCACGAGCGTTGCCATGTACGGCGAGCACGGCAAGGACATCTCCCACTACAAAGGCACCCTCATCGAAACGGGCGACCCCAAGCCCTTGGAGCTCTACAAGCCTGGAGAGCAGCTGCCGGACTATTCGCTGTTCCCGCCCGGTGGTCTGGACGTCAGCGGCAGGACGGTGCGCCACGAAGTCCGCCTTTCCCAACTGCTGCTGCCGAACATGGGCCGCGTACACTGGTCCGCCTGCCGCTCGATCATGAAAGCCGACACTCCACTGCTATGACCCACTACGCGGACCTGTCCCCCTACGCATACACAACAGGATCAGTCCCTGAGGGAGTCGAGGCGGTCAGCGTCGGCTGGCTGGAGCCGGGCGAGGCATTCCCCCGGGGCGCGGTGCCTGAGGAATTCGTCCAGGCCCTCGCCCTGCTGTGCCGGGACGACCGTCATATGGTGATGCGCGGGTGGCACCACTGCGGGCTCCCCCACCCGCCGGGAGAAGACGAGTACCCGGCGGTCATCCACGTCGGGCAGGACCGGGTGTCCCTCGGCAGTGCCGAGGTGCGGGTGGTGGGCCGTGACGGCAGATGGCTGATCGCGCCCAATCTCGTACACCACTACATCACCGCGCACTCCTACCTCCCGCCGGAGGAGTTCATCGAGGCGGTCATGGCACGGAGGACGGCCGCGCCGCGGGCATGACCCGGCGGCGCGACCGCTCCCGGAACGGCTCAGCAACCTCAGCAGGCTCAGCAGCGCCCGGGCTTGGTCCAGGAGCACTCCAACTCGGCAGCCCCGGCCCGCTTGGGTACGGCACTCGGCCGGACAGTGGTCGTCCGGTCCGCCCCGGACTTCGCGAGCGTCACCACGATCGCGTCCTCCAGACTCTTCACGGACGGGGCGAGGAAGTTGTTGAGGACGACGCTGTAGGCCAGTTCCCTGCCGTCCGCATCGGTGACATACCCCGAGAGCGCGGAGGCGCCGGTCAGCGAGCCCGTCTTGCCGCGCGCGTTGCGCGCCGCCGGGGTGCCGCACATCCGTGAGCGCAGGGTGCCGCCCACGAACCGGTCCGGGTCGCAGGCCACCGGCAGCGAGGCGTACCAGTCCGCGTACCAGGGCTCATCGCGGACCGACAGCAGCAGTTCGGTCAGCCGCCCGGCCGCGATGTTGTCCATCCGGGACAGCCCGGAGCCGTCTACCTGGCGCACCGAGCCGGTGTCCACGCCCTGCTTCTTCAGCCAGTCGGAAACAGCCGAGAGGCCCGCGCTCCAGGTGCCGCGGCCGGCCGTCTCGTAGCCGATGGTCTTGGTGAGCACTTCGGCGTGGATGTTGTTGGACAGCTTCATGAACGGGATCAGGAGCTTTTTGAGGGGCATCGACTCATGCGAGGCGAGCGTCCGTGCGTCCGGCGGGGTGGCCCGGCCGAGGCGGGTGGCCCCGGTGACGTGGACGCCGTGGCGGGCCAGCGCGTCGGCGAACACCGAGGTGGCGTAGCCGGTGGGCTCCCAGACGCTGACCCACTCCTTGGCCGGGCTGCTTCCCGCGGGGAGGGCGCCGCTGACGGTGATGGTGTTGGAGCCGTGCTGCCGCTCGACGGAGAGGGTGGAGCCGCCGCCGGTGGCGGCGGTGGTGGCGCGGTTGTCGATGCGGATGTAGTCCGTCCTGGGGGTGAGCGTGACCTTCGGCTTCTCCCCCGGCGCCGCGCCGGGGGCGGTCTCGACGATGATGCTGCCCGCGTCGTAGTCGGTGTCGGGGGCGAGGGTCAGCGGGGAGATCTGGGCCGCGTAGTAGGAGGACTCGTCGTCGGCGGCCCAGGAGCGGCCGACGCGCTGGGTGTCGAACCGGGTGTCGTCGGCGATCAGCCGTCCGGTGACCCGGGTGATCCCCGACTCGGCGAGCTGCGCGGCGAGCCGTTCGTAGTCCGCGGCGAGCATCGTCGGGTCGCCGGTGCCGCGCAGGTACAGATCGCCCCGCAGCACCCGCCCCTTGCGGCTGCCGTCGGTCAGCACGTCGGTGCGGTAGGTGTAGTCGGGGCCGAGCAGCCCCATGGTGGCGGCCGAGGTGAACAGTTTGGTGTTGGAGGCGGGCATCAGCCGGTCGTCGGGGTGGTGTTCGTAGAGGACGGCACCGGAGTCGGCGTCGGCGACCACCACCCCCGCCGCGCCGCCCTTCAGCAGCGGGTCGGCGAGGAGGGTGTCGAGGGCGGTGCCGAGGCCGGTGCGGGAGGTGTCCGCACCGGCCGGTGAACTCCAGCTGAGGGTGGCGACGAGGCCGATGACGAGGGGCCACATCCAGGCGCGCGTACGGCGGTTCACGCGATCCGCAGGTCTACTCATGCCACCGGAGGATCCCGTACGGCGGCCCGCCGCGACAGTGCGCGGCGCGCGGAACTCCCGGGCCCGTGTCAGGGCGTGTCCCTCGGGTCGCCGGGGACCGGGCCGTCGCCCGCCCCGCTGCCCAGCAGAAAGGCGCCCACCGGGATCTCGGTGTGCGCGGCGAGGCCGAGGGCGCGTACCGGGGTCTCGCTGTCCCCGCCGCCCACCGCACAGCCCGACAGGCCCATCGCGGTGGCGACGAGGGAGAGGGTCTGGAGCAGGACTCCGGTGTTCTTGAGGGTCAGCGCGTACGAATGCGCCGCGTACTTCCACGACAGCCGCTTGATCCGGGACACCAGCGTGAGGTGCACATCGGGCGGGGGCGCGGCGCCGGTGGCGGCCGATGCCTCGCGCAGCAGGTCGTCGACGGCTCCGGGGGCGCCGGGCAGGGCGGTCAGGGCGTGGCCCAGGGGGTCGTAGTGGTACAGGCCCCGGTCAAGACCGTGGCAGCGGTGGACGGCGGCGTACAGCTCCAGTTCGTAGGCGGAGCCGGCGCTCGGGTAGGGGCGGCTGGTGACCGCGTACGGCCGGTCGTCCTCGGGGCGCGCGTCCAGCACGGTGCGCACCCGGGCGGCTCGATACAGCAGCTCCCCCAACTGGTCGCGGTTCAGGGGCTGTTCGCCGTACGTACGCCGGGAGGCCCGCGATTCGAGTACGTCGGTGAAGGTGCGGTCCTCGCGGGCCGCCCGGTCCAGGTCCGGGCGGCGGAGGGGGATCGTACGTCCCGTGGCGGGCCGGGTGACGGGCGGAGGCGGTGGCTCGGTGTCGCGCAGCGGGAAGACCGGGCCGTACACGCGGTCGCGCGGGCCGGCCCGGGCGCCGTCGTAGGCGAGCAGTTCGTGGAAGCTCCAGCCGGGCGGGAGGTCGGCGGTTTCGGCGCGCCTCGCATCCTGGACGGGGTGCAGAAAGCCGGTCGAGTACAGGAGGGTCAGGAGCGCGGTCAGGGCGCCCTCGGGCAGTTCGTGGCAGTGGCGGCCCAGCTCAGCGCGGGAGGCGGGGCCGGCGAGAAGCGCGAGCGGCGTGGCAGCGCGGGGGTCCTCGACCCGGACCCGGAAACGTGACCGTGGGGACTCCAGGGCGAGTTGGCCGTCGACCGGCCGCAGATGGGCGGTGCGGTCCAGGGTGAGCGGGGTGTCGGGCACGGGTCCGGGGCGCGGTGCGGCTTCGGGAGCGAGTGGCACGGCGGTCGCCAGGGGGCGGGAGCCGTGGGTGGCATGCCGTCGGAGGGTGTGCCCGAGCCGGTCCAGGCCGTGGTGGAACAGGGCGAGTTGGGGCTCCGGCGGCAGCCCGCAGCTCCGCGCCGTGGCATTGATACCGTCCGCCACCTCGTCGACGGCCGTGGGGCCCGCCGCGAGGGTGTGCAGCGCTTCGGCCAGGGGCGGGGTGTACGGGCCGAGCGGCGTACGGCCCCAGCGGTGGCGGACGGTCAGCAGGCCCTGGTCGTCGTGGACGGCGGTGCCGGGGTGCAGGGAGAGAAGCAGCGGCGGGCTCATGGCCGGTGGGCTCATGGCCGGTGGGCCCCGCTCCCGGCGGTGCGCAGATCGGCCGCCGCGCGTGCGGCGAAGTGGCGTAGCAGCGCTTCCTGCGGTCCGTACAGCCCGAGTCGGTTGCACATCAGATGGGCGCAGCGGTTGGCGGTCAGTGCGGCGCGCGGGCTTGGGAGGTCGAGCAGGGACGGATCGTCGCGCAGCGCGCTCAGGTCGGGCGTGAACTCGCCCGACCTCTCCAGGGCTTCGAGCGAGGCATACAGCCGCGAGACGCTGTGGCGCCATGCCGCGATGGGCCCCGTGGGGCCGTCGGAGCGCGGCCGCGGGTCGGGTGCGAGAAGGTGTCCGGCCCGGCGTACGAGGGCCCCTCGGCCGCTCTCGTAGGCACGGTCGAATGCCTCGGTGTCATACGCGGGCCCGAGCATACGGCGCCACGCCTCGGCGCCGGTGCGCAGCGCGTCGAGCCGTCGGCGCGGGTCGGGCTCCACCACGGCCCAGGTCAGCAGGGACACCGCGAAGCCTGCCGAAAGCCGCTCGGCGGGTCCGGGACGCCTGGCGAGAACGGCTTCGGCGCAGCGGCTGGCCTCCATGAAGTGCCGTTCCACCGCCGCGAGTGAGGCGCCGCTGCCGTAGCGGTCGTGTTCCGGCAGATAGCCGCGCACCTCCGCGCGGTCGTGCAGCCCGCGCCATGGCTCGTAGCCGGGCAGCCCCTCGCGGGTGGCGGCCTCGGTGGCGAAGCTCAGATAGGCCGCCTCGTCGACGGAGCGCGGCGAGGGGTGGTCGCCCAGCCATGCGTTCCACCGGTCGACGAGTTCGGTGGCGATGCCCTGGGGGCCGTTGTGTGCGGGTTCGCCGGCGAGAACGCGTACCCGCAGATGAGGACCGCCCTCCCAGTAGCGCAGAAAGAAGTGGCCGTGGATACGGCCGGCCTGGGCGAGGCCGGTCAGGGCGGGGGTCACGGCGTCCAGCAGCAGCGTGTCGAGGTCGCCCTGGTGGAAGAGGTGCACGGCCATCCACTGCCCGGGCGGGGTCGGCGGGTCAGACGGCCGGCTCATGGAAGTCTCCCGGGAGTTCGATGACGAATTCGCTCGTGTACGGGGTGTCGCCGTCGGACGCGGCCGGGTCCGGCAGTGCCTCCTCGATGTGGACGACGGTGTCCGGGTCGCCGAGAGAGCGAGTGAAGGCGGTCGTCAGGAGGGGCGAGGCGAAGTCGATGTACGCGGGTTTGTAGCCCTTGTCGGTGAAGGCGTCCGCGCCGTGGCTCCCGGGTGCGCGGGTGCGCACGAAGCAGGAGGCGGGAAGGCCCAGTTCACGGCGCCAGGCCAGCAGCCTCAGAAAGTGTTCGTGGTCGCGCTCGCCGGGCGTACGGCGGGGCACCGACCCGGCCCGGGTGAGCCATGAGCGGCGGCGCAGCACCACGCGCCCGGCCTCGATCCGGGGCAGGCTCGCCACGCCCCGGTCCGGCACGTCGTCGGCGAACGGCCCCGGCAGCAGCGGGTGTCCGGTGCGGAAGAGCGTATGCGGGTCGCCGAAGAGGCGCAGCACGGTCGCCAGTGGCGGTGGCAGCAGCAGCGGGCTCATCAGACCGAGGTGGACGGGCACCAGATCGGCGTCGCGCCGTGGTGAGCGGAGTGCGGGCAGCCCGGTGGCGCGGTCGAGGCGCACGGTCACCTCGCCGAGCGGAATGCGCCCGGGGCCGCTCCGGGCGCCACGGGTGAACGGGTGGTCGAAGGCGTGGGGCAGGGTGGGGTGCCGGAGGTTGGTGTTCGAGGCGTACAGACCGCCGATGTCCACGGGGATGCGGCCCTGGCCCATGTAAGTGGCGGGAGCCGGCGGCACGGGGCCGTCGGTGGCGCGGGCCCGCATCCGGTCCAGGCGGCCCTGCCAGTGGCCATGCCCGACGGTGACGGAGTTGAGCACGGCGCGCGGCCGTCCGTCCGGGCCGGGCAGCGGCTGGATGTAGTGGGCGAGGCTGAGCGGCGGGCGGGGCGCGGCGAGGTCGGTGGGCGGTTCACCGGCTCGTAGGGCCTGGAGGACGGTGGCGCGATGGTCGGCCAGGCGCCGGAGTGCGGGCAGCGGACTGTCCCGCAGAAGCGTGTCGTCGACGCCGAAGCCGGGCCGCAGCAGGGCCCGGACGTGTTCGGCGGCGGGCGACGGGTCCTCCTGCAGTTCGTGGAGAACCAGCAGCAGCGGCACCTGGGGGTGCGGGCCGTGCCGTTCGGCGAGCCATGCGGCCGCGGCGTACCGGGCGGGCAGATCGCGGTCGAGGACGGCCAGCGCCCGCCCGGCCGAGGCGAGGTCGGCGAGCAGCGGGCGCCAGGGTCCGTGGCCGAGGGTGACGGCCGTGCCGTCGAGCACGGAGTCCTCGTGGACGGGGCGGCGTTCGTACGGCTCGCCGGGGGCCGGGAGGCGCAGGGCGCGTTCCACGGCGAGCAGCCGGTCGCGGGCCGCGCGGGCCCGGTGGCGGCGCTCGGCGTGGTCCGCGGGGCGGGGGCGGCGGGGCAGCGCGGAGCGCAGGGCGGTCAGTGCACCGAGCGTGTCGCTGAGCGCGGAGGGGCCGTTGCCGGTGGGGCTGTTATCGGTGGGGCTGTTATCGGTGGGGCTGTTATCGGTGAGCCAGGTGATGAGCGCGTCGAGGTGGCAGGGCTCCAGATCGTCAAGGGGAAGGTCCTGCTGGAGAATTCCGGCCGCCACAAAGCGCCGGACTCCCGGCCCCGCGTCGGCCGCCGTGGCTCCGTCGAGGTTGCTCAAGGTGTCGAGGAGTCGCGGAGTCCGGTCCACGGCCGGGAAGGCGGTGACGCGGGCCCCGGGACCGGGGGCGATCAGGCGGAGGGTGCCGACGGCGACGTTCAGCGCCGGGTTGAGGCGCAGCCGCAGGGTGTCCCGCAGGGCCGGATGGGCGCGCAGCAGCCCGTCGGCGATGCGGCGCAGCCGGGCGAGGTTGAGTTCGGCGGACGTGGCGCGCCGCTCCAGGTCTCCGGTGTGCAGCCAGGGGCCGTCGGCGGTCCAGCGGGCCTGGCCGGTGGCGGTGAACGTGCCCTGCGGGCTGGTCTTCACGGCCGCCCGGGACAGATAACGGGCCAGGCTCACCAGGGCCTTGGTGCCGGGTGGCGGATGGCCCGGGGCGGCGATCCAGCGGTCCAGGACGTCGTCGAGCTCGGGGGTGGCATGCAGCAGCCCCTGCCGGAAACGAGGGTGCGCGAGGGCTTCCCGCAGGGCGGCGAGTGAGCCGTGTGTCTCTTCCTGGAGTACGGCCGCGAGGGACTCGGCGTGTTCCCCGCACTGGGCGCGCCGGTCGAGCCAGCGCCGGATCCGGTCGGCGAGCGGGCCGGGCAGCGCGGTCCGTACGGCCGTGTCCCATTCGGCGGCCCTCGGGGCGCGGCCCTGATGGACCGCCCGGCGCAGCCCGATGACCCGGGGCTTGAGGGCGGGTTCGGGCAGTGCCCCGATGACCGGGTGCAGGGCGTCGGCGATACGGCGGCCTTCCTCGGCGACCTGTTCCCGCGCCTGGAGGATGTGCTCGGCGAGCTCGAAGCTCTTCGGCGTGTTCAGGACGGCCAGCGTGGAGCGGGGCACCCCGGCGACGCGTACCACCGGGTCGGGCGGGGTGTTCATGGCAGCGCTCCAGAGGTGGCGAGGCGGACGGGGATACGGAGGCGGGGTTCGGGCTGTGCGTGGCCGAGGGTGAGGTGGCACGCCACGCCATCCACGTCGGGAATCAGCCCAAGGAGCGCGGCCGCGGCCTGAGTTGGCGCGTCGTCGTACCACGCGGCGAGCCCTGCGGCCGACGCGGCGACCCGCACGCGCAGCGCTTCGACGGCGCGCGGGGCCCCGGGCCCGCCGACGAGGTGCACGATGGCCCCGGCGCCGGCGAGGGCCGCGGCGGCGGGGTGTCCGCCACGGGTGAGGACATGGGCGTACGGCGCGGTGGGCCCGCGCCACACGGGTTCGAGCGGCCCCTGAGCGGTGTCCGCCCGGTACACACCGGGGTCCATACCGTCCACGGCGCGTACGGTCACGCGGTAGGGCGGCTCGGGCGCCGCCTTGCGCAGCAGGGTCAGCAGATCGGAAGCGGTGAGTCGGTCGGGTGCCGCCGTATAGACGGGAGGCTCGACGGGCAGGGCCGCCAACGCGTCCTCCATGCCCCCAGAGGCGGGGGCGGTGGCGGAGGAGGCGTACAGCAGCAAGGTGTCCGGCCCGGCGGCATGGGCGCACAGGCCGCACGCGGCGGCGACGAGCCGTACGCATGCGGCCGTCTCCCCCGCGCCGTCGCCCAGCTGCAGCGCGAGCGCCCCGTCGTACGCCCGGGCATGGTCGATACGCAGGGGGACGAGCCGGTGTGCCACCGGATCGTACGAATAACTCCCGGGTGTTACGGGGGTGTTGGCCCCGGTCGTCAGCCGCGTCCCGGCTATGCGCCCAAGCAGGCCGGGGCGCTCACCGGGCCGCGCCTCGAAGGGGCCGATGCCGCGGGCGTGGCCGAGCACGGCGGCCCAGCGCGAGAGGGGCACCGGGCGCGGGGTCCCGGTGTGGCAGGTGCAGCGGCGGGCGGCCCACAGGGTGTGGTCCACCGTGCCCAGAGCCGGTGGCGGGGGCAGTTGGACGGCGCCGGGGTGGTGGCCGGTCATGGGAAGGGGTGGGGGTCGGCGGACAGGTCACCGGTCAGCCGGGGCAGCCCTTCGGTGCGCCGCATGAGTGGCCCGTAGGTGACCGTGGCGGTGCCGGGGACGACGACCTTGGCCGCGGCCAGGTCCAGCGCGGCCACTTCGGCGGGCGTCTGGTCGACGGCGATCACATCGAGTCCGGTGTCCAGGTATCGGCTGATCAGATCCCGCAGATCGTCCGTGAGGTCCTGGTGGTGTCGCGGCAGGTGTCGGCCGCGGTGCACCTCGGTGAACGTGCGGGGCGGCTTGCCGTCGAGCAGGAAGGCGAGCCGTGCGAACGCCTCGGGCGCGGCGGCGGCCAGGGCGTGGTCGGCGGGGTGCGCGATGAGCGAGGGGTCGAGCGCGAGCCGGCGGGCCCGTTCCCGTTCGGCCCGGTAGCGGGAGGTCAGCAGGGTCAGATGGGGCACGAGCTCCATCAGGGCGCGTACGGCGGCCTGTTCCGGGTCGGGGTGGGCGCCGGCCGCGACGGCCGCGCGGGGTGTGTCCGGCCGCTCGTCCTCGTCCACGGCGAGGGCCACGACGCAGGGGATGTGCTGTTCCTGGGTGGCGTCGAGGAGATGGACACGGTGTCCGGTGAGCTGGGTGAGGTGTTCGACGAGGAGCGGTACGGCGCGGTCGCGGGCGCCGGCCGGGTCGATGGCGTCGAGCGGGGTGCGCCGGTACCAGGTGGTGAAGAAGGCGTCCCGTTCCGCCACTTCGAGCAGTCCGTGCAGCTGGGCCTCCTCAAGGCAGCTGCCCAGCGCACAGCCGTTGGACACCTCGAAGACGAAGGCGGGGTCCCGCTGAGTGGCGGACAGGAAGTAGACGTAGGACTGCGGCAGCAGCACGGGCCGGGCCCGCCCGTACGACCAGCCCCACACCCAGTCGGTCACCGCCGCCTCGTCGAAGCGGCGGAAGGGGAACCCGGGCAGGTCGTAGTGGCCGTCCGGGTGGAGCCCCAGCGTGCGCGGGTCGACGGCGTCCTCGCGCACCTCGGCGTACGCGGCCCGTACCGCGGCCCGCCGCGCCCGCGGCCGTACGCTCGCATACCGCTCGACGCCCTCCAGCAGCGCGCCCGCCTGTGCGGCGCCCCAGTCGTCGCCCGTCCCCAGCCCCGCCTCGAACTCGCCGCCACCGGGCAGCGTGAGCGGAGCCCGCGCGAGGGGCACCCCGGCGGACACCGCGCTCACCGCGCGCAGCAGCCCGGTCTCGGGGTCGGCGAGCGCGGTGCGCAGCCGGGTGGCGTCGGGGCGGCGCAGCCGGTGCCCCGGGCGGGGTTTGGGGCGGGGGCGGAGGGTCCGGGGCGCGGCCTGGGGGCCGTCGTCCGACAGCCCGCCGCATTCGGGGCAGCAGGGGTCGGGGAGGAAGGTGTGGCTGCTGACGTCGAGGGCGCGCAGGCCGATGACGGTCAGTTCCCGAGAAGAGATGCCTGCGGCCATGAGGCGCGTGGCGACGAGTTGAGCCGTGACCTCGGCGGCCACCGTGGTGAGCAGCGGAGACCGCTCGGGCTCCGGCGGCTCCGGCTCGGCGGTGTACCGCTCGCGCACCGCCCGTACCACCGGCCAGTCCTCGCGGGCGTGGGCGCGCCGCATACGCAGACAGCGGTGGCAGCCGGGGGCGCCCGGACGGACCAGCGGGCCGATCAGGGCGCGGGCGCCCTCGGTCCACACGGGAAGCCAGGTGACGCCGGAGGCGAGGGCACGGCGCCGGTGGCGGTCGTGTGCCGTGTCGCTCTCCCATCCGTCGCTCACGGTCAGCAGGACGGCGGGTGTGCGTAGGTCCCGCCCCGAGGTCAGGCGCTCGGCGATGGCCTGGTGCAGCAGGCCGCCGTCCCCGACCACGGCCGCCCGCACGTCAGCGGACCTCATCGAGAACCACCCGGGCCACGAAGGGGATGAGGGTATGGAAGTCCGCGTCATGGTCGAGCGGCACGGCGTATGCGGTGTATCCCTCAGCCTCCAGGCTCGTGGCGAGGTGGTCGATGCGCTCGCGGGGCCCGGAGCCGGGCAGCGACGCGGGTACGTGGCTGGTGAGCGGCCCCGGTGCGGCGAGGAGCGGCCGGGTCCCCGCGGCCGGCTCCGTTCCGCGTTGCCGGACGAGCAGCAGCTCACGCGCGGCCTCGGCGAGCGCTCCGGCCGCGGTGGCGGCGCAGCCCACCGAGACGAGCCGGTCCCCGGCCACCAGGCCGATGACCGGCGCCGCCGGCCCACCGGAGAGATCCCGTACCTCGGGTACCGGGCCGAGCGTGCGCAACAGCCGCCAGTGGCGCACCGCTTCGGGCTCGGTCAGCAACCCTTCCGGTATCAGCGTGGCGGGCTGCAGGTCGGCCGCGCGCCGCCGGGCGAGCGCCCGTACGGCGTCGAAGAGGGCGGCCTCCACCGCGGCATCCCAGCTCTCGGCGCATGCGGTGCCCGCGCCCGCGGGGCGGCCGCCCGGCTGCTCCTCCCCCGCCGGACGCGGCAGCACCAGCGGCGCGGCCAGAGACCGCGCGCCGCCGTCCGTCAGGCGCTCGGCGCGGAAGCAGACGGGGTCCGGAGCGGCTTGACCGGCCGGCTGCGGTGGTACGTGCGCGGCGGCGGACAGCGCGTACGACGCCCCGGCGCGGCGCAGCGCCGCGGCCGTGGCGGTCCGTGGGTCCAGGGAGGCCCCGACCACCACGCCCGCACCCGCCACAACACATTGCGCGACGGTGAGCGGTATCTGGCTGCCGTACTCCGTGGTGGGCGGTGCGTACGGTCCCGCGATGTCGTCGGCGCAGTCGGCGAGCCGCGCGGTGAGCTCGTCGGGGTCGAGCGCGGGGGCTTCGCGCAGCTCTTTCATCCGGCCCTCGGCGGCGCACCCCGAGTCGTGGCACCGGGGCGCGGGGAGCACGCGGTGGCGATGCGTGGCGAGCGTGGCGAGGTCGACGCGGAGGATCCCGGGTACGGAGCAGGAAGCATCGGCGTCCTCGTCGGGAATCCCGGTGAGGAGGCGGAAGACGGCCAGGGCGAGCCGTCCACCGACGAGGGCGGCGGCTGCCGCCGTCATGGGTGTGGCTCCGGCGCTGTCCGGGGCGGCGGTGTGCCGTATCCGATGCCGAACATCGGCCCAGGTGAGGCGGGGCGCGGTGGGCGGGAGGAGCCAGCAGTCGCCGGGCCGGCCGAGCGCGCGGAACAGCGGCACCCCGCCGCAGGCGCGTTCGACGGCCGCGACGCCCGGCCCCACTTGGGGGGTGGTCGCGTCGCCCGCGTACACCACGGCGTCGGCGGTGTCGTACGGAGGGCCGGCCTCCTCGGTGAACACCTGACGCAGTCCGCAGGCGAGAAGGGCGTGCCGGGTGGCCGCGTACAGCGGACCGTCGCCGAGCAGCAGCACGCGGGCGGTGCGATAGCGCTCGAAGCGGTGTTCCGGGGAGTCGAGCCAGTGCCCGATGTAGGCGATCTCGTGGCGGTGGCGGTGCAGTTCGGTGGCGGTGAGGCCGTGCGGCCGTGGCTCGGTGGCCTCCCGCAGGAAGTCCCGCCGCTGGAGGGTTTCCAGCAGACGTGTGGCGACCGCCCGGTGTCCGTCGGGGAGTTGGGCGAGTACGGCGTCCACGTCCTGGGCGCCGTCGAGGAGCGGCCACAGCCGCTCCAGCCACGCGTACACACCGGCTCCCCGAAGAGCGAGCGACGCGCCGGACGGTCCGAGCACGGCGGCGCCGTTCTCGGTCGGCGCGTACCGCACCTGCCGCACGAGCTTCAGCCGAC
The DNA here is from genome assembly GCF_053599555.1 of Streptomyces sp. NPDC000941. Taxonomy (NCBI): domain Bacteria; kingdom Bacillati; phylum Actinomycetota; class Actinomycetes; order Kitasatosporales; family Streptomycetaceae; genus Streptomyces; species Streptomyces sp. NPDC000941. The sequence continues at coordinate 47,800 of NZ_JBSFMM010000009.1, read as the reverse complement.
GGCCGCCCATGACGGACCTCCCTCCGAGGGGGCCGGCCCCGGTGGCACGGAAGGCACGCCACCGGGGCCGGCCGCTGTGTCACGACAGCGCGCAGGAACTGCTGGCGCTCTGACAACAGGCGTACGCCCACGCCGAACCGGCGCCGCCGTTGTCCTCGGTCGTGTCCGACTCGACTACCTCGAACATCTCGTCACCGAGCTGTTCGAGGTCGAGGAGAGAGGTGTTCTCCATTTCCTCATTCCTTTCGATGGACTGCAAAGGACAATCGAATAGTTATCCCGCTCCAAAGGCGTCGGACACCCCTCTTACAGATTTCTTGCACGCCGCTTGCGGAATCTTGTTTCACCGCTGTCGCTCCGCTGACCTCCGTCTGCCCAGTCGTTTCCGTACCAACGCCGATGCTGATGCACATGAAGAAGGTCCATTTCGATGGCACACATCGAGTCCGGCATCCGGAAGAGACCTGGACGCTCATCAATGGGCTGCGGGACAGATTCGGTATCACGCGGGTCGCCGATGTCACCGGTCTCGACACCCTGGGCGTGCCGGTGGTGATGGCCGTGCGCCCGGCGGCCAAGACCCTCACCGTCTCGCAGGGCAAGGGGCCATCGCTGCTGCTGGCCCGCGTCTCCGCGGTCATGGAGTCCGTGGAGCTGTGGCACGCCGAGTACGCGTGTCCGGCCCCCGAGCTCAGGCACACCCCCGCATGCGAGCTGGAGTTGCCGTACGACGTATGCGATCTGCAGCAGCAGCACGGCAGCCTGCTGAGCGAACGGACACCGCTGGACTGGGTCATCGGCGTCGACGCCGTCAGCGGCACCAAGACCCTGGTGCCGCGCGCCTACGTCAGGGTCGACTACCAGGTGTCCCGGGCCTGGCAGCCACCGCTCCTGCACGGCTCCACCAACGGTCTGGCCAGCGGGAACACTTACGACGAGGCGTTGGCGCACGCGCTGTACGAGGTCATCGAGCGGGACTGCACGGCCACCATCGGCTCGCTGCCCGTGGCCGGGCGGCGGCATGTGGATCCGTCGAGCGTGGCCGATCCGCTGTGCGCGACGGTGCTCGGGCGGATCGCGGAGGCGGGCGCCTGGGTCGAGATCGTGGAGGTGCCCAACCGCTGGGGGCTGCCCTGCTTCGTGAGCTACATCTGGTCGGAGGACTTCCCGGCGCTCGCGGTCGGCTCCGGGGTGCACAGCTCACCGGCCGTGGCGCTCAGCCGCGCCGTGACGGAGTCGGCTCAGAGCCGGCTGACCGCGATCGCGGGCAGCCGCGACGACCTGGCCGCGGTGCTGTTCACGGGCGGCCCGTCGGCCGCCGCGCCGCCACCGGTCACCGAGGGCGAGATCGTCCCTTGGCAGGCCGTCTCCGGGCAGGGCCGTGAGTTCGCGGAGGACACCGAGGAGACGCGTTGGCTCGCGGGCGAGGTGCACCGGGTGACCGGCCGTCCGCCCGTGGCCGTCGACCTCAGTACGGAGAGCGGCTTCAGCGTGGTCAAGGTGGTGGCGGCGGGTCTTGAGTTCGACGGCCGCCACGAGATTCCACGGCCCCTCAAGGCCACGTCGTCATCCACCGCCCGTCCCAAGGGGGCCTCGTGACCGTCCATGTGTTCATCGGGCCCACCCTCTCGGCCGCCGATGTCCTGGCGGTGGCGGACCGTGCGGTGGTGCACCGCCCGGTGCGCCACGGCGATCTGCTCGCCCTGGACACGGGCGCGGCGGACACCGTGCTGATCATCGACGGGGTGTTCCACCAGACCGCCCCGGTGCGGCACAAGGAGATCATCGATGTCCTGGCCCGGCGCACCCGTGTCATCGGCGCCTCCAGCATGGGCGCGCTACGGGCCGCCGAGCTGTGGCCGTACGGCATGGAGGGCGTGGGGCTGGTCTTCGGCATGTACGCGCAGGGCGAGCTGGATTCCGACGAGGAGGTCGCGGTCGGCCATCTGCCGTCGGGCGAACACCGGCAGTTGACCGTTCCGCTGGTCAATGTGCGGTGGACGATCTCCAACGCGGTCACCGGGAAGGCGCTCGCTCCCGAGGACGGCACGACGCTGCTGAACACGGCCCGGACCCTGCACTACACCGAGCGGAGCTGGTCGGCGATCGTGCACACCACCCGGCGGCTGCACCCGGCCGCCGCCGAAGCGGCCGTGGCGCTGCGCGAGTTCGCGGAGCGCCACCCCGACCTCTCCGACCTCAAGCGGCGCGACGCGCTGCTGGCCCTGTCGCACTGCGCGACCCCGCGCACCGCCGCCTCCTTCCCCGGGTTCACGCCTGCCTGGATGGTGCCGCGCACGATGTATCTGGACCGCTGGCGCGGGACGTACCGCCCCGCGGTGCGTGATCGGCGCACGGCCGCGGTATCCGAGCTCGACGTGCTGCGCTTCCAGCAGCTGTACGCGCCCGACTTCCCGCTGCGCTACCGCCGGTTCGCGCTGACCCGGATCGCGGGCGTACCGCCGGCTTCCACCGACGACGGCGGCGACGGCAGCGACGGCAGCGACGGCGACAGTTGCCTCGTGCGCGCCGCGCTGGAGGCCGCGGACCAGCGCGGCATCTCCGCGCAGACGCTGCCGCCCTCCGCCTGGTCGTACTGGCTGACGCCGCGGGAGCAGCGCGAGGGCGGCCCCGAACACCGCCTGTCGACGCTGCTGGTGCGCTCGTTCCGGAGCGCACCCGGGGCGGTGCCCTTCCATGACGCCCCCGCGGAGCTGCGCGGTACGGACGAGGCGTGGGCCGCGAGCGCCGACGCCGTGGCGGCGGCGGACCGCCTCAACGAGCAGATGGCCCGCACCGGCGAGCGCCGCACCCCGCGCCATCTGCCGCTGCCCCTGGTCCGGCGCCACCTGGCGGACACCTGGCGCGTCGAGGAGCCCGCCGCGTTGACGGCCGTGGCGCGCGACCGGGGGTTCGTCTCCCTCGGGGAGGCCGAGGACGCCGCCCGGCGGTTCGTAACTCTGCGCCGGGCGCGCGGGGATCGGCGCCCCGAAGCCCCCGCCTGCTGAACGGACTATTCACCGCCCCCTGAACGAGGACCTTTCATGTTCATCTCCATTGAAAATCTGATGACCCGCTTGATAAACAAGAGCGAAGGGAAAAACGGTTCGGTCAACATAATCGCGGTATCGATATGCGGCTCCGCCGTGTGTCGCGATCGCGCTCCGCCCACGGGGGAGGACCAGATCCATGAACATCCTGATCGTCGAGGACGACGACAGAATAGCCGAGGCTCTAAAGCAGACCTTACGCGTCCACGGTTATGAATCGAATTACGTAGGCACGGGCGCGGCAGCCCTGACCCGGCTCGCGGACGCGGGCCTGGTCCTTCTCGACCTCGGCCTGCCGGATCTCGACGGCCACGAGGTCTGCCGGCGGATCCGCGAGCTGTCGTGCGTACCCGTCATCGTGCTCAGCGGCAGAACCGAGGAACTGGACCGGGTGATGGCCCTGCACATGGGCGCGGACGATTTCGTCGCCAAACCCTTCAGCCGCTATGAGTTGGTGGCCCGTATCCAGGCCGTGCTGCGCAGGGCGGGGGGCTGTCCCCAGCACGCAGCCGACGCGGTGGCTCCCGCCCCAGTCTCCCTGGAAACGTCCCTTCCGAAACCGGAACCGCACGGTCCGGCGCAGCCCCCGCTGCAGCCTCTCCTCCAGGCCGGCCCGATCCGGCTGGACCCGCGCACCCGCAAGCTGTTCGTGGAAGGCTCGGAAGTGCACATCACCCGCAAGGAGTTCGACCTGCTGGCGATGTTGCTCGAAGAGCCCGGAGCGGTGATGGAGCGCCAGGACATCATGTGCCGGGTGTGGGACGAGAACTGGTTCGGGTCCACCCGGACCCTCGACGTCCATGTGGGCTCGCTGCGCGCCAAGCTCGGCCATACGGAATGGATCGAGACCGTGCGCGGAGTCGGCTATCGGCTGGCGCTGCCGACCGCCGCGCACGCCTGAGACTGGACGTACCACGATGACGAAGAGGCTGCCCGCCCCCGCACCGGTCCCGGCACCGCCGCTCCCCGCTGTCGGCTCCCCCTCCATGGCCGCCGTGGCCGCCCATCAGGTGCGCGGCCCCCTGTCCTCCGTACGGCTCCGTCTGGAGCTGCTGCAGGACACGCTGACCGGTGCGTCCCATACGGCCGCCAGACGCGAGGTCTCCGGTGTGCTCCACGAGGTGGACCGCCTCTCCCATGTGCTGGAACAGGTGCTGGCCTGGGGCACCGTCGACCACGGCGCCGACACCCCGGTCGAGACGGTCGACGTCCTGAGCGTGGCCGCGTCCCGCGTCGACGCCTGGTCGGCCCTGGCCGCGGACCGTGGCGTACGGCTGCGGATGGACGGGACCGCCGTCACCGGCAGGCACGTCCGCAGCTCCCTGGAGCAGGTCCTCGACATCCTGCTCGACAACGCGCTGCATGTGACACCGGGCGGGGGCAGCGTGCTCGTGGCGGTGCACACCGCCGCCTCCGAGGCCCGTGTGGAGGTCCGCGATCAGGGGCCCGGAATGACGAACGAGGAGATCTCACACGCCTGCGAGCCGTTCTGGCGCGGAAGCTCCGGACCCGACCGCAAGGGAACGGGCCTCGGGCTGACGATCGCCGCGGGGCTCCTGGCCGCCTCGGGCGGCCGCCTCGAACTGGGCCGCTCCCCCGTCGGCGGGCTACGGGCGGTGGCGGTGCTGCCACGGGCGGAGTGACGCCTTCCAACCCACCACGCTCAGCGGGAGGGCCGCTGGTCGGTCAGGACGATGCTGGTGACCTCTCCGCGCATCCGGTCGTGGGCCATGAGGGCGGTGGTGGAGGCGGTGCGCGCGAGGTGCAGCCGGCGTGGCGGGAGGCCGGTCATCGCCGTGCACTCGCGGGTGAAATGCGCCTGGTCGCAGTAGCCGGAGGCGGCCGCGACCTGGGCCGGGACGCAGCCTCGCGCCAGCAGTCGCAAGGCGCGCCGCAGCCGCAGCACGCGCGCTGCGGTCTTGGGCGGCAGGCCGATCTGCTCCCGGAACCGCTTCTCCAGCGTCCGTGACCCCCAGCCCGTAAGCGCGGTCAACCGGCGGATCGGCACGGTGCCGCCGGTGCGTACGAGCTCCCGCCAGGCGGCCACCACGGGCGGTGCGCACGGCGGCCCGCCGGCGGCCCAGGCCGGCAGCACGGTGTCCAGCAGCTGGAACCGTTCGGGCCAGCCGGGCAGGGCCGCGAGCGCGTCGGTCAGGTCGTGGATGCGGGGGCCGAGGAGTTCGCCCGGGGGGATGACGGTCTCGGCCAGCTCGTGCATGGCCACCCCGAACAGGGTGAAGGCCACCCATGGTTCGAGGACCACCTCCACCCCGTACAGACTGCCGTTGTGCTCCCCCTGCCCGGCATGGGTGCCGAGCCCCATGAGCACGGAGGTGAAGTCGGCCGCGGACGAGGGCCGGGTCGGGTCGCTGATCCGCAGCGAGCCCTGGAAGCCGAGCATGAGGGTCACCGCCCCGATGGGCAGCTCCAGTCGGCGCCGGGGCCGCCCGAGGGCCATCCGGAAGCCGCGGTAGCCGTGCACACCCGGCCGCAGCCGCGGATGTGGCCGGGCCGCCACCGTCTCCCACGTTCGCTCGGGACAGACGCCGCGCCGCAGCCCGCCCATGGACGATTCCCCCCGGGACGATCCGAACACCCGTGACGGGTGTGATGGACAGGGCCCAGTCCAGTGGCCGGGGGATTGTTGCGCAAGCCGGATCCACGCCATCGAACAATCGCTTCAACGGGGCAGAACAGCGGGTCAGGAGTGCTCGGCGCACAGACAGCCCACGCCCTTCTCGATCCACTCCCGTCCCGCCCACTGCGGATGCCGTTCGATCATCACCGCCCTGACCTCCTCGGTGATCGTCTCCTCGCTCATGGCCGAGTCCCGGCGCACCCAGGTCTCCTCGCGCAGCGACAGGAGGTAGTCACGGACGTCGGCGAGCAGTTGCGGGCCGCCGATGTCGCCGTGGCCGGGTACCACCACCCGTGGGTCCTCGGCGGCCAGGCGCCGCATCACCTCGATCCAGCGGATGCCGGACACATCGGTGTCGTGCGGCGGAAACCAGGGGAAGATCGCGAACTGCCCGGCCTCCGCCAGATCTCCGGTGAACATCACCCCGGCGTCCGGGACCGTGACCACCTGATCCCCCTTGCTGTGCGCCCGGCCGGTGGCCCGCAGCCGCACCGCCCGGCCGCCGAGGTCGAGGTCGTACGAGGTGTCGTAGACGAGGTCCGGAGCCACCAGTTCGACCCCCTCCAGCTGCCGGGCGACCGGCTCGCCGAGCCCTCTGAACATCTCGAGGTAGCCGGGGCCCTTGGTGGCCAGATCCTCGGCCTGCGCCTTGTTGACCAGGTACGTAGCCTCCCCGGCGAACTCCTGTGCGCCGAAGGCGTGCTCGGGGTGGAAGTGCGTCGTCGTCAGATAGAGCTTGCGGCCACCGGCGTGATCGGCCGCGAATTTCAGCACGGCGGCGGCGTTGCGCGGGCCCATTCCGGTCTCGACGACCAGTACGGAGTGTGTGCCACCGATGATGCCGACGTTGGGCACCAGCTGGACGCCCCGGTTCGGGATCACCACCAGATCGCGGGCGAGTTCCCGCGCGTGGGCGGTCCGTACCACGGGCTCGGGCAGCGTGTATTCGGTCATGACACAGGCTCCTTTCGGGTCCGTCCCAGTCCAGCGCGGGAGGCAGGGGCGGGTCCAACACCGGTTCCGCAGGCCCGATACCGCGCGGGTATCGTTGCCGGTGATGGACCTACGCTCGCTCCGCTATTTCGTGGCCGTCGCCGAGGAGCGCCACTTCGGGCGCGCCGCGGTCCGGCTGCATATGACCCAGCCGCCGCTGAGCCGGGCCGTGAAGCAGCTGGAGACCGAGCTCGGCGCGCCCCTGCTGCGCCGCTCCGCCACGGGAGTCGCGCTCACCGCCGCCGGAACCGCGCTCTACGACGAGGCGCGCACGCTGCTGGCCGCTGCCGAGCAGGCGCGCGCCCGGGTCGCCGCCGCGGCCGGTGCCGCCACCATGACCATCGGCACCCTCGCCGACAGCGCCGAACAGGCCGGTCACCGCCTCGTCGCGGCCTTCCGCCGACGCCACCCCGATATCCATGTCGGCATCCGCGAAGCGGACTTCGCCGACCCGACCACGGGCCTGCGGGCAGGTCTCGTCGATGTCGCGCTCACCCGGACACCGTTCGACGACACCGGAATCAGCACCCATGTATTGCGCTCCGACCCGGTCGGGGCGGTGCTGCGCACCGAGGACCCGCTCGCCCGCCAGACCACCCTGCACCTGCGCGATCTCGCCGGGCGCCCATGGTTCCGGCTGCCCGAGGGCACCGATCCCCTCTGGGCCGCCTGCTGGACCGGCGCCATGTCCGGCGGTGAGCTCCGGGACGGTCCCGTGGTGCGCACGGCCCAGGAGTGTCAGCAGGCCGTGCTCTGGAACGGCACGGTCGGGCTGATGCCCCTCGCGCATACGCCGCCCGCCGGGCTCACCGTCGTACCGCTGGCCGACATGCCGCCCAGCCGGCTCGTCGTCGCCTGGAAAACCGACGACGCCGCCCCGCTCGTCCGCTCGTTCGTCGGCATCGCCGCGGCCCTCTACCGCTCAGGGGCGCCATCGGGCCGGCACCGTACCGTCCGGCGATCGACGACATCGTGATGATCTTCCCACGGGGCCGGTCGACGGCCAGGGGTTGCTGGGCGCGCATCCGGGCAGCGGCCTGAATGGTCGGCATAACGTCGAGCCACCTCGGCGAGGTCGGCGTCGCGGCCGATGACAGCCAGGTGTGCACACAGAGGCGAGCCGCAGGACGATCGGCCGTCCCATGCCGGCCCGGCTCCGGTGACCGCGATGCAGAGACCGCCGAGGTCGTGCTCTCTCAGGATAACCCCGCAGAGCGGGACGTCTCACCCAAGGCCGACAGAGAGGGTGCCAATCGGGCGATCCAGCGAGCGACGAGGCGTGAGCGGGCGCGAAGGGTGGTCAGCTCGTGGTGTCCGGGGCGGCCTGGTGGCCGGCCGCGGCCCAGGAGGCGAGGATGCGCAGGCCGTCGTGCGAGGGCGTGCCCGGTTTCGCGGTCCAGATGACCAGCTGCTGGTCCGGGTCGGTGCTGGCGGTGAGCGTGTCCCATTCGAGGACGAGGGGGCCGGCCACGGGGTGGTTCAGCGTCTTCGTGCCCACGGTGCGCGCGGCCACATGGCGAGCCGCCCACCACCGGCGGAAATCCGGGTCCCGCTCCGACAGTTCGTTCACCAGCGCGGTGAGCCGTGGGGAGCCGGCGCTGTGGGCCGCCTCCATACGCAGCTGGGCCACGGTGATCAGGGCCGTGTCCTCCCAGTCCGCGTACAGGTCTTTCATTCGGTCGCTGAAGACCATCTTCGCGTAGTTGCGGTCCTCGGGCGGGACCTGCCCGAAGTCGCCGACCAGGGCGGCGGCCAGCGGATTCCACGCGAGCACATCCATCTGGCGGCCGAGGACCATGGCCGGGATCGAGACGAGGTCGTCCAGCAACCGCTGCAACTGCGGATTGACCGTCTGCACCTCATGCCGACGCGACCGGCCGGTCTCCCGGCCCGCCAGCTCGAACGCGTACGCGCGCTGGTCCTCGTTCAGCCGCAGAACACGCGAGATGGCGGACAGCACCGGCTCGGACACCTGCATACGGCCCTGTTCCAGGCGGGTGTAGTAGTCGGTGCTGATGGCGGCCAACATGGCCACTTCCTCGCGGCGCAGCCCCGGCACCCGCCGGGACGCACCGCTGTCGGGCAGCCCCACGGAGCGGGGGGTCAGCTCGGCGCGCCGGGTCTTGAGGAACTGTCCCAGCTCGATGGCTGCGTTGCGCGTCATGCCAGCCATTTTCACAGAAACCGACCGCTGCGCGAATGGCTGGGCCACCGCTCCAGGGCAGGGGCAGGGGCCGAAGGGGGGAGAGTTTTCTCCCTGGTTGATTGCCTTCCGCGGTGGAACTCTCCTCTGTACGGGCACACGGGGGTACGGGCTCGGGAACGACGTGATGTACGGGCTCGAGACCGACGAGACCGACGAGAAGAAAGCACGCACGATGGAACTGCTGAAGCCACCGCCGACCATGAAACTGCCCGCCGAGTGGTTCACCGGCGACGCCTGGGCCGATGTGATCCACCGGGGCGAGGAGCCCTCCCGCGCCCGGGCCAACATGGTCAGGTTCTCGCCCGGCGCCCGTACCGCCTGGCATTCGCACGGCCTGGGCCAGACCCTCTACATCGTCGAGGGCATCGCGCTGATCCAGTCCCGCGGTGGCGACATCCTCGAGGCCCGCCCCGGCGATGTCGTCTACACGCCCCCGGGCGAGCAGCACTGGCACGGCGCCGCTCCCGACCGGTTCATGGCCCATCTCGCGCTGTGGGAGACCGACGAGGTCTCCTGGCTGGAGCATGTCACCGACGCCGAGTACAACGGCCCACGCGTCGGCACCCGCACCCGCCCCTGACGCGCGCGATCGCATACGCGAGGGCCGTATCACCCACATCACTCGCAAGACCGGTATCGCGAAGGAGACGAGCCGATGACGATATGGACGAGCGACGAGCTCAGCAACATCGCGGCGGCCGACGAACTCGAGATTGCTCCGCTCCGCGGGGACGGCACACCGCGCACAGCGGTGCCGATCTGGGTGGTCCGCGACGGCGACGATCTCTACGTCCGCTCCTTCCGGGGCAGCGGCGGCGCCTGGTACCGCGCCGCTCAGGCCAGCCACGCGGGCCACATCACCTCCGGTGGCGTCGACAAGGACGTCACCCTCGTCGAGGCGCCCGACCCCGGCGTCAACGACCGCATCGACGCCGCGTACCGCTCCAAGTACAGCCGCTACAGCGGAACGTACGTCAGGCCCATGGTCGCGGACACGGCGCGCGCCACGACGCTCAAGCTCGTACCGCGCTGACCGGCCCGACCACCCGCCCCCGCGGAAAACCCGCTCGGCCTGGTCGCTGCCGACGGCTACCGTGGTCTCGGCCGGGAGGGTGCCCGGTGCGCAGGCGGCGGATACTTCTGGATCAACGATCCTCGCGGGTTCGAATCCCGCCACCGGCCCGATGGCCGGCGTGGCCGAGCGGCCGAAGGCAAAGGCACCGCAGCCGACTCTCGATCTCGGGCACCCTCCCCCGGCCCGCCCGGGCCGCCCGGCCCGCCCGGGCCTTCGATATGAGCCAGATGCACCCGCTCGGGGGTAAACGCCCTTGCGAGCGGAAATGCTCTGACGAAGTGCGGTAGTCGAGTCACGGCGAAGGTCCAGGAAGGTTCGAGGGCTCAGGGGGGAGGCGACCGCGGCATGGGCGGCGCCTTGTACCTGGAGCCGCGGTTGGGGGCGAGGCTCGGATCGCTGCTGGAGTCGGACCACCTGCTGCACACCCTCGCCGACGCGCTCGGTTCGCCGCTGGGCGTGGTGCTGCCCGACCAGCTCGCCGAGAACGTGGAGCGGTTCCGCTCGGTGTACCGCGGCCACCACCTCACGGGCCAGATCCTCCTGGCACACAAGGCAAACCGGTCCAGCGCCCTGCTGCGGCGCCTCGCCGCCACCGGCGCGGGGGTCGACGTCGCCTCGCTCGGCGAGTTGCAGCACGCCCTGGGCTGCGGGTTCGCCCCGTCCCTGATCACGGCCACCGGGCCGAAGGACCCGCGGTTCCTGTGGCTGGCCGCCCGGACCGGGGCCACCGTGAGCCTCGACTCCCCCGCCGAGCTCGACCAGCTCGCCACGCTGGTGCGCGCCCACGGCCTGCCGCGCGTCCGGGTGCTGCTGCGGCTGTCGGGGTTCGAGTCGTCGGGCGTCAAGGTGCTGACGCGCCGCAGCCGCTTCGGTACGCCTGTACCGGAGCTGGACACCGTACTGGGCACCCTCAAGCGGTACGCCGACGCGGTGGAGCTGACCGGTGTCGCCTATCACCTCGACACCACGTCCGCCGCCGAGAAGGCGGTCGCCCTCGAAGGCTGTCTGCTGGCCCTGGAGGACTGTCGCGACCGGGGTCTGACGCCACGGGCCGTCGACATCGGCGGCGGTTTCGGGGTCAACTACCTCGCCGACCGTACCCAGTGGGAGCGGTACACGACCGAGCTCGCACAGGCCGTCCTGGGCACCCGCCCGCCGCTGACCTGGGGCGGCCATGGCTACGGGCTGCGCGAGGACGGCGGCACGCTGCGCGGTGCGCTCGGGGTGTACCCGGCGTACCGTCCGGTGGCCGGTGAGCGTTATCTGGACGATCTGCTGTCCCGCCCGGCCGCCGCCTTCGGTGGCCGCCCGCTGGCCACGCTGCTTCTGGAACACCTCTACGACCTGCACACCGAGCCCGGCCGCGCCCTGCTCGACCAGTGCGGGGTGACCCTGGCGCGGGTGCTGGAGACCCGGGACGTGGGGGCGGGCCCGCTGTGGGTGCGGCTCGCGGCCACGGCGGGCGACATCGGTCTTGAGGAACACGGCATCCTCATGGATCCCGTCCTGCTGCCACGCGAACCGGGCGCGTCCGGCGTGCCCGCCGGACCCGTGGAGACGTATCTGTTCGGAAGTCTGTGCCTGGAGTCCGACCTGATCACGCGGCGGGTGGTGCATCTGCCGCGCCGCCCCGCCCCCGGCGATCTGCTGGCCTTTGTGAACACGGCCGGGTACTGCATGGACTTCCATGCCACGCGGGCGCAACGGCAGCCCGTCGCCCGCAAGGTGGCCGCCTGGCAGGACCGCGCCGGGTGGCGCTGGTGTCTGGACGAGGAGTACTGGCCGATCACACCTCCTGGGGGACAGCAGTGAGGTACGACAGCATCACCGGCGCCATCGGCAACACCCCGCTGGTCCGCATCGACCCGGCCGTGCACGGACTGCGCCATATCGACCTGTACGCCAAGCTCGAACTGCTCAACCCCTTCGGATCGGTCAAGGACCGGGCCGCATGGCATATGGCGCGCCCGCAACTGGCCGCCGCCATGGCGGCCGACAGCCAGGTCGTCGAGCTCTCCAGCGGAAACACGGCCAAGGCGCTCGCCGTGATCGCGGGCATGCACGGGCTGTCCTTCAAGAGCGTGACCAACCGGATGCGGGTGCCGGAGATCAAGGATCTGCTTCTGCTGCTGGGCGCGGAGATCGAGGAGTTGCCGGGGCAGAGCGAGTGTCTGGACCCGACGGCGACGGACGACCCGCTCACCGTCTTCCACCGCACGCTCGCCGCGTCCGGCAGCGCCTATCTCCACACCGACCAGTACTTCAACGCCCGTAACACCGAGGCCCATATCACCGGCACCGGGCCGGAGATCGTCAAGGATCTGGACGGCAAGGCCCCGGACTGGTTCATCGCCTGCGTGGGCACCGCCGGATCCTCCACCGGCGTCGCCCGGGTGCTGCGCGAACACGACCCCGGGGTGCGGGTCGTCGGCCTGGTGGCGGCCAAGTCCGACTTCATCCCGGGCATCCGCACCCTCGACGAGGTGCACGAGGTCGGGCTGTTCGACCCGGACACCTACGACACCATCGAGTCCGTCAGCGCGGACGAGGCCATCGACGGACTGCTGACCCTGAACCGGCGCTGCGGCATCATGGCGGGGCCCACCGGTGGCGCCGCGTACGTCGGCGCCGTACGCCATCTGCGCGCGTACGACGAGAAGATACGCGCCGAGAAGACGTGTGACGAGAACCCGGGCGGTGAGCAGCCGTCGGAGCCGGGGGGCGGCCGCAGGACCGCGGTGTTCATCGTCTGCGACCGGGTGGAGAGCTATCTGAGCTACGTCCGGCAGCGGCGCCCGGAGCTGCTGGGCCACCCGCGCCGGAAGTACTCCGCCGCCGATGTGTCCGACGCCGAGGCGCTGGCCGCGCCGTCCATCACGGTCCCCGACGCGCGGGCGTGGATCGATCGGGAGGGGCCGCTGGTGGTCGATCTGCGCAGCCCGTACGCGTACGCCGCGCTGCATATCGACGGCTCGGTGAACATCGTGGACGAGCTGTTCGAGGAGCTGGTCCACGGCGGCCTGCCCTTCAGCCGCAGCCGGCCGGTGCTGCTGGCCTGCCCGGTGGGCGAGAAGTCCGCTCGGTACGCGGCGCTGCTGACCCGGATGGGCCACCCCGACATACGCAGCCTCGAAGGCGGCATCATCGCCTGGCGCGACGCCGGCGCACCGCTCGTACGGGACTGAGGTGGCCGCCATGCCGGAAGCGCCGGAGGGGCCGGAAGGGCTGAAATCTCTGGAGGCACTGGAAGAGCTGCGGAAGTGGCAGCGCCGGCTGCGCGCCCAGTTCCCGATCGTCACCGGCCAGCCGGATCTGGTCTACCTGGACAGCGCGGCCACCGCGCAGAAGCCGCAGGCCGTGCTCGACGCCGTCTGGGCCTATCTCACCACCACCAACGCCAACGCCGGGCGCGCCACCTACCCCTGGGCCAACCGGACCACGGCGCTGGTCGAGGAGGCCCGGGACCGGATCAAGGAGTTTCTGCACGACCCGACCCCCGACAGGTCGTGCACACACTTCACCAGCGGTACGACGGAGGGTCTGCGGACCGTGGCCCGCGACTGGCTCCCGGAGTATCTGGCCGACGGGGACGAAATCGTCGTGCCCATGGCGGACCACCAGGCGAACATCTCCCCCTGGCTGGAGGCGCAGCGGCTGCTGGCCCGCCAGGGTGTCCGGGTGTCCGTCGTCGAGATGCCGTACCAGAAGGGTTCGGGCGACTACGACCACCGCGCGCTGGCAGCACTCGCCGGGCCCCGGACCCGGTTTGTCGCCGTCACGCATGTCCACCACGTCTACGGCGCGGACATGAACGTCCACCGCATCCGCCGGGCCGTCGGCCCTCAGGCGGTCATCTGCCTGGACGCCGCCCAGAGCGTCGGCCATCTGCCGGTCTCCGTGGCCGACCTCGACGTGGACTTCGTCGTCTTCTCCGGGCACAAGGCCCTGGCCCTGCCGGGCTCGGGCGCGGTGTGGGCCCGGCAGGCGCGCGGGCCGAAGTTCCGGCCCGGCGGCTGGAGCGGCACCCCGAACACCGCGGGCATCGTCTCCCTGGCCGCCGCGCTCGACTGGCTGGACGCGGCGGGCCTCGACCGGATCGAACGCTGGACCATGGCCCTGGCGGCCCGGCTGACCGACGGGCTGCGGCGGTTGGACGCGTACGAGGTGCTGGGCTGCCGGACCAGCCTCGCCGCGGACTCGACCGTGCAGCGGCGCCAGGGCATCGTCGCCTTCCGGCATCGCGAAATCACCTCCGGCGACCTGGGGTTCATCCTCTTCAGCCATGGCTTCATGGTCCGCTCGGACAGCCACTGCCAGGGCAGCGCGGGCGAGCGGACCGGGTCGGTGCGGGTGAGTCTGCACCTCCACAACACCCCTGAGGAGATCGAGCGGCTGCTCGATGTGTTGCGCGGGCTTCAGTGAAACTCATGGTTCAAACTCAGCGAATCGGGTGAATTCTCCGGACAGATGTGAATGGGAACCGTTTCCATCTGTAGGCTTCAGGCGCGCCGAGAACAGCAGGGAACAGCACAGAGCAGCAGAGAACAGCAAGGTGGTACGACCCGATGAGGCTGAGCAGGGCCGCGGCCGAGCGGTGGGTAGGGCGCTGGGAGCGTCAGCAGCAGCGCTACGCGGTCGACCGCGAGGAACGGTTCACCGTGATCGCCGACGTCGTGCAGCACAGCACGGCCGACCGGCCGCGCCCGCTGATCGTCGACCTCGGCTGCGGCCCCGGGTCGCTGACCGCGCGGCTGGCCGAGCGGATGCCGGCCGCGGAGATCGTCGCGGTGGACCGCGACCCCCTGCTGCTGGCCCTCGCCCGAACCCGCCACGCCGCCGCGGCCCGCTATGTCGAGGCGGTCATCGGCGAGCCGGGGTGGACCGACGTACTGGGCCTGCACGGCCCCCTGGACGCCGCGGTCTCCACGACGGCGCTGCACTGCCTCACCGAGGAGTCGCTGCGCCGGACCTACCAGCGACTCGCCGCCCTGCTGCGCCCCGGCGGTGTCCTCGTCAACGCCGACCACTTTCCACCGGACGACACCCAGCCGGCGCGGATCGCCGCCCATGTCGGGGCGCGGCGCTCCGCGCGGCTGCGCGCGTTCGCCCACGAGGACTGGGAGTCCTGGTGGGCCGCCACGGCCGAGGACCCGGAGCTGGCCGGGCTGCTCGCCGAGCGCCGCGAGAGCCGGCAACCAGCACACCGGCAGGACTCGGGGGTCGGCCACAACGGCCTGTGTCTGTCGCGGCATATCGCGCTGCTACGGCAGGCGGGGTTCGCCCAGGCCGGGCCGGTCTGGCAGTTCGGGGACAGCCATGTCCTCGTCGCCGTCCGCCCGTGACACAGGCAGCGGCGGAGGCGCGGCGACGCTGTCGCGTACGACGATGTGGGTGCCGAGCACATGGTGGGCGCCCGCGGCGTGTTCGGGGTCGTGCAGGGCGATGCGTACGGCGGCGCGGCCAAGTTCCTCGGCGGGGGTGCGGACCGTGGTGAGCGGGGGGTTGAAGTCCTCGGCGAGCGGGATGTCGTTGTAGCCGACGACGGAGATGTCGTCGGGGACGCGCAGACCCGCCTCGGCGATGGCGCGCAGGGCCCCGGCGGCCACCATGTCGTCCCCGGCGAACACCGCGGTGAACTCCGGTGTGCCGTCAGTGCCGCCGAGGAGTTCGGCCATGGCGCGGTGTCCGGCGGTACGGCCCAGGCCGCAGTCGACGACCTGCGCGGCCTCGGGCGGCAGACCGTGCTGGGCGAGGGCGGCCCGGTAGCCGGCGACGCGTGCGTCCAGGGCCGTGTTGCCGGGCAGTCCGCCGAGGAAGACGATCCTGCGGTGGCCCGCGGAGAGCAGATGCCCGGTGAGGGCATGGGCCCCAGCCTCGTTGTCGAACTCGACGACCAGCGCCGGGATGTCCGGGTCAGGCGCGGGCCGTCCGCACAGCACGAGCCGGGCGCCGGAGGAGTCGAGGGCCTGCGCGTAGTGGGCGACGCGCTCACGGTAGGCGTCGTCCTCGACCACCCCGCCCACCAGGATCACAAGACGGGCGCCCTCCTCCCGCATGAGCTGCACGATCTCCAGCTCGCGCTGGGGGTTGCCGCCCGTGGTGCCCACCAGACACAGCCAGCCGCGCGCGGCCGCCTCGGCCTCCACGCCCTCGGCCACCTGTGCGTAGAAGGGGCTGGTGACCTGGCGCAACACGACCGCGACCATCTTGCGGCCACCGCCGACCAGAGCGCGGGCGTGGGCGTTGGCGACGTAGTCCAGGGCCCGCGCCGCGCGCATGACCCGGGTGCGGGTGGCCGGCGGGACCGGGTAGTTTCCGCTCAGCACGCGCGAGACCGTGGCCACGGACACGCCCGCCCGCTCCGCCACCTCACGGATCGTGACCCGCCCCTTTGCCGCCATCTCGCTCCCCGCTCTCCTCGCCGCGTACGTATCCGCGACCATTGTGTCGCCCGGCCTGCTCGGCCCGGGAAGCTGAGCCGCACCCGGCGGTCGGGGTCCGGGTTCAAACGGCTCCCTTCGCGGAGGTGGACTGCGTCGCCGCCGCTGTCGCCCGTCCTGGACCTGGGTGCCCCTGGTGGATGAACGCCGCCCAGACCGGGAGGCGTTCGAGCCCTGGACGCCGGATCTCGCGCAGCAGCGTGCCGGTCAGCGAGCCCGGATTTTCCCGGTCCGGGTCCAGCATCCACAGCTGCGCGGCTCTGAGTGCGTCCGCCGGTCCCTGCCCCTCGACGGTCAGGTAGTGGTGGAACACCGCCATCATCAGCGCAGAGGCCCCGTCCTGAGCGGTCCACCGCGATCCCACGACATTGCGTGCCCCACCCGAGACGAAGGCTGTCGTCAGGGTCAGGGCCTCGTCGTGGTCACGGGTGCTGAGGTCGGTCTCGCAGGCACTCAGGACCACCAGGGGCCCCTGTGCGCCGGGCTGTTCGTGCCACGGTCGGTCGAGCAGCCGGGTCACGGTCAGCATGCCCCGGTCCGGCGCGGCCCCGGGTCCGCCCTCCTCGGCCGGCAGCACGTCGGTGCCGTCCGGAAAGGCGAGATGCAGCGCCGACACCGTCGGACGCACCCCCGCGGAGCCGTGCGAGGCCACATGCAGCAGCGAGGGAGCCTTGGCAGGATCGGACAGGAGCGCGAGCACTTCGTCGGGGGTGCCGGCCGCCACCGGCTCCACGGGCGGTTCGTAGAACTCGCCGTACAGACGAGCCTGCGGGTAGAACGCCTCGTAGAGCGCCGTGGCCTCCAGCTCGGCGTAGGTCAGCTCCTGCCGGGGATCGGCGATCAGGACCGCCGCGCCGGTCGCGTCCCGGCCGGCGCGCTTGACTGTGCGCAGGAACTGGCCGCCGGACGCCGCGTAACTGATGACGGCGATCTGGCAGACGTGGTCGTGGGGCGCCGCGGCGGGCAGGCGTGCGGCGTGCCAGGGGACGACGCCCAGGCGGCCGCACGGCACGAGGACGATCCTGGGCGGGCCCGAACGGTTTTCGCGGCGGCTCTCGCCGGCGGTGAGGTGCCGCGTGACGGCTGTGAGGATGTCGTCGAGTGCCGCCCGGTACGCCCAGTCGCAGAGCGTCGACAGGGCCTCCTCCCAGGCCCGTTCGGCGGCCGGTTCGCCGAGCCGCTTGGACCGTTCGGCGGCCGCGTCGAGGTAGCGCTCAAGGGGACCGCTCTCGGTGGCGGACAGCAGCGGAAGGCCGCCTATGCCGACGCCGAAGTCCGCCCCCACGACGATCCCTACGCCGGGTGCGTCACCTTCGCCGGGCAGCAGATATACCAGCGCATCCGCTCCGGCCTCGGCGACACCGTCCGCCAGCTCATTGAGCGTGGGCGTGGTGAACAGGCCGTGCTGCCGGTAGCCGAGCGCCTCCAGGGCGCGGCGGCGCAGAGTGCTGCGCAGCTCGCCGGGGGGCCCGTCGGGCTCCCCGGCGTCGGCCGTGCCGGCCTTTCGCCATGCCTCGGCAAGCTCCCGCTGCCCGCGCGCTTCGAGGAGTTCGGGCACGGTACGCGACGTGGACGCGGCGTGCAGCACGAGGGCGCGGCCCAGCTCAAGGGCAGCCACCGCCTCCTCTGCCTGGTTCTGCGACGCGGCCCAGGTGGCCGCCATGACGCTGCGCGCGGCGCCGGCGCGAGCCGTCAACAGGCTGTGCTCCGAGCCCAGTTGCAGGATTACGTCGGCCGCGAGTGTGTTCAGAGCCTCTTTTGCGGTGGCCGCGGCGGAGGCCTGATCCGCCGGGTCCTGCGTGTGGTGCCAGCGGGCTCGGTATGCCTCTGCCAGCATCCACTGGGCCTTGGCGGCGAACCGGGGCCTTTGGCCCTGCCGTATGTCGTCGCACACCCGCCTCAGTTCGGCGATGAGAGGGTCGAGATCCGGGAGGTCGCGGGTGAGGGTGTACCGGACCATCAGGGACTGTGCGGAGTCCCACCGCTGACTCGTCGAGGCGTCAGGCGGCGCGACGGTGGCATGCCGCAGCTTTGTCGGGTCGCCGGTGACCCGGGCTCGTACGGCATCGGGGCCGGTGGCGTGCTGGGAGAGCGACTCCCTGATGAACGCGGGTGCGTGCGCTGCGGCTGCCAGACTCTGTTCGTGGTGGTCCGCGCCACGCAACCGCATGTCGTTGTCGTTCGTGAGGTTGCCGAGCGAGAGGCAGGCCTGGGCCAGGGCCAGCTGGATCTGGAAGCGGAATCCGTTGTCCGGCGGGGTGTCCGCCTCGAGCGCCTCGAGCTCGCCGAGGAGGACGCGCACCGTCGCCGCGTCCTCCGCCTTGTAGGCCGCGTCGATCCGGCTCATCAGGGGGTAGACACGGACCGCGACCGCGAATTCATCGGTTACCGGAGTCGTGGAGACCGCTGCGAACGACTGCATCTGGTCGGCCAACGCCGTCACGTACTCGTGACCGAGGGACTGGTCCTGGAGGTTGCCGCCGACACTCTCCCCCGCCTGCAGCAGCATGCCGATGAAATTCTCGATGGAGACGCTCGCCTCATGGCCGGGCGGCAGCTTTCCGTGTGCGGCGCGCAGCCGCCGCAATGCCCGGTTGATGGCCTCCGGGTCGCCGCCTCGCAAGGCTGCGAGCGCGTCGAGCACTGAGGGCATCATGGCGTCCATGGCGACGACATCGGGGTCGTCGTCGGCCGCGACCGACGTACGGGCTCGGCCCTGCTGCGGGCCGGAGGGGTCCGGAATGGTGCTCATCCGCTGCAACTGGCCGCGCAGTTCCGGCGCCAGCGGCAACTCCAGAGCCTCGGCCAGGAGCGCCGGCATCTCGGCCGCGATGGCCGCCATCTCCTCGGTCTCCTGGTACGCGCGCCAGTCGAGCAAGTTGAAGAAGCCGGCCTGGCCGACCCCACCCCCTGCCGGTGGTACGGGCATCGCCAGACTCAGCAGGGCCAGCGCGGCCCACCGCCGGTCGTCCGCATCCGTCGCCGCCCCGGTTCCGGTCCGGGGATCGCGGGCCTCCCGCAGCAGCAGCCGGGCCCGCTCCCGGTCCGGCGGCACACCGCCCCTGGCGAGGTGCCGCATCGTGAGGACGGAGCCGAGCTGGACCGTCACGGTGGCCCGCGGTTCCGCGTCGTGCTCCAACAGCCTCAGCAGCTCTTCGAGTTCGGCGATCGAGCTGTCGTACACATTCGGGTCGGCATTGGGGGTGCCCGGCGGGTACAGCCGCAGCGCCCGCTTCGTGGCGGCCATCACCCAGGCACGCAGCGCCCGGACGCCCCCGCCCTCCTCGATCTCCGCGTCGGTCACATCTCCCCCTCAACCTGCCGGGCGTCTCCGTGCGCTGCTCCCAGGAATCCGGCTGCTGCCACTCACCCTGCCAGCGAAGCAGCACGGTCCGCGCGGGGTGAAGCCCTGTCCCGAAGGGCGCCCAGTCCACAACCAGCATGCGCCCGATGCCGCGGCAATCGGTGCGGCCGGAATTCGACGCTACAGTCCTCTCACGAGCATCAGCCCAGGAAGATGAGCCGCACCTGGCGGTCGGGGTTGTCCTTGTTGGTGTCCGCCAACCTCCGCAAAGACAACACTCAGCGCAGACGCACACTTGCCGGGCGAGAGGGGCCACTGACCAGCCGGGCGGGCGAGACACGACTCACGGCTTCTCCGTCCGGGACGTAGAAGCCGTGGGTTCAAACCCCGCCCCCCGACAGTGCAATACCAGGTCAGAGGGCCTGATCCGCTCAGCGGGTCGGGCCCCTGAGTGGTTTCTGGGGGCTGTTAACACCGTGCCCACAAGCTCGTTACAAGCACCGCCGACACGGAGTAAACGTGCAGATGGTGACCGACCCGGTCGGGCGGCTGCTGTGGATCTCGCCGACGATGCCCGGCAGCGTGCACGATCTCATTGCGGCCCGCGGGTGACGACACCCCTGACCGCAGGTCCGCGGCTGTGCTCACTCTGGAGCGGCGATGCTGAAAGAGCTCATTGACTCAGCCGCCGCTCTTGCGCCGGAACGACCGCTGGCTCGCAGCCGGGCCGTTCGTCCTACGGACCTTCGACGCCTCGACGTTCGCAGCGAGATCAGCGGCGTCCGCCTGCGCACCGCGCTTGCGCGCCAGGGCCTCCCGGAACTTGCGCTTCAGGTCGTAGTGGCCGTCGCTGTCGGGCACCAGAGCGGACGTCTCGGGGTCGGTAGGCTCCGAACCTTCTACGGACGTCTCGGGGTCGGTCGGCTCCGAACCTTCTTGGGATGCGGACTCTGCGGTCATGGCGACCTCCTGGGTTCGGGCAGTGGGAAGCACAGCTTGTCATGCCGGGCACACCACGAGGGCGTTCATCTCGTAGATGTATGCACAGTACACAGGAGGGTCGGGCCGGGCTGGAGGTTCTCCGTTCCGGGGTCGGAAGTATCCGATCATCTGGGCAGCGGCTCTCAGCCGCCGCGACGCACCCGGGCCGCCTTGCGGGCTTCGGCGAGCTTGCGGGCCTCGGCAGCCTTTCGAGACTTGCCGCCGGCGCCGCGGGAGGTGTCCTTGCTGGTGCCCAGGCCGCGGAAGGGAGCATTGCTGTTCTTGGGCCGGGGCGTGGCGGGCCCGCCGTCGAGCGGGGTGCCGGAGGGGGCCTTGGCCCCGGTGATCCGGCTCAGCTCCGCCTCGCCCGAGCGTACCTTGGTGATGGTCGGCTCGATGCCGGCCTCTGCCATCAGACGGCTCATCTCGCGGCGCTGGCCCGCCGGCACCAACGTGACGACGCTGCCGGACTCACCGGCCCGGGCAGTACGGCCCGCGCGGTGCACATAGTCCTTGGGGTCGGTGGGCGGGTCGACGTTGACCACGAGATCGAGGTCGTCGACGTGCAGGCCACGGGCCGCGACATTGGTCGCCACCAGGACGGTGATCTGGCCGTTCTTGAACTGCGCCAGGGTCCGTGTGCGCTGCGGCTGGGACTTGCCGCTGTGCAGGGCCGCGGCGTGCACTCCGCTGGCTCGCAGATGCCGGGTGAGCTGGTCGACCGCGTGCTTGGTGTCCAGGAACAGCAGTACGCGGCCGTCGCGGGCGGCGATCTCCGTGGTGACGGCGTACCGGTCGGGGCCGTGGACGACCAGAACGTGGTGGTCCATCGTCGTGACCGCGCCCGCGGACGGGTCGACCGAGTGGACGACGGGGTCGTGGAGGTAGCGGCGGACCAGGTGGTCGACGTCGCGGTCCAGAGTGGCCGAGAACAGCATCCGCTGACCGTCGGGGTGTACCTGGTCGAGCACCTCGGTCACCTGCGGCAGGAAGCCCATGTCGCACATCTGGTCGGCCTCGTCGAGGACGGTGATCCCTACCCGTCCCAGGCGGCAGGCCCTGCGCTCGATGAGGTCGTGCAGACGGCCGGGGGTGGCGACGACCACCTCGGCTCCATCGCGCAGCGCAGCGGCCTGCCGGCCGATCGACATGCCGCCGACGACCGTGGCCATCCGAAGCCGCAGTGCCTCTGCGTACGGAGCAAGCGCCTCGGTGACCTGTTGGGCCAGCTCTCGGGTAGGCACCAGGATCAGAGCCAGGGGCTGCTTCGGTTCCGCGCGCCGCCCAGCCGTCCGGACGAGCAGCGGCAGGCCGAAAGCGAGAGTCTTGCCCGATCCGGTGCGCCCGCGCCCGAGGACATCGCGTCCCGCGAGGGCGTTGGGCAGCGTGGCTGCTTGGATCGGGAAGGGCTCGCGTACACCGAGTTCGCTGAGCGTTCGCAGCACCTCGGCTGGTAGTTCCAGGTCGGCGAAGGAAGCGACCGGGGGCACCGTTGGCGCAGTGGTCATGATCGGGGCGAGATCGCTGTGCGAGGTGCCGGGGAGGTCAGGGTGATTCATGAAGGGCCTTCCGCATGCGAACGTACCGAGGAAGGCCCGGTAGGAATGAGCCGTCGACGAACAAGAGGAACCGGACAGGCGGGATCGCCAACCGTCACGAGCACGCAAAACCATGAGGGTAACACGGAGTGACAGCCTCGCGTCCCGAGATCGCGGCCCGGCGGTCCCGGCCTCAGCCGGCCGTCTGCCCGCTACATCCCCAGGCTGCCAGCCCCTGCGCGGCTGCGCCCTCGATAGCCGCCTTGTCGTCTCTTCCGGAAGGCCGAGTGAGATCTTCTCGCCGGATCCACGTACGGTGAACGGTGGCTCTTCGAGCTTCTTGCCGGGCAGTTCGGCGGAACGCTTCTGATCCCGTTCCAGCCAGAGCTTGCGTGACTACTCCGGACGGCTTCGGGGGCGGTCCGGCCCTGGCGTTCGGTGGCCAGGATGATCCACAGGCCCCAGTCCGCGGCCAGCCTCTCGCGCCACTCCATCGCGGTGTGGTTGCGCGGGAAAGCCGCGGCCCGGGTCAGTGCGCGGGCACCACACCACAACAAGCCCACCGCCAGCCCGCCGAGCACGCTGGTGAAGATGTACACCTCGTAGGGGAGTACCGGCCCACTGACGCCGGTGGTGCCGGTTGGTGAGGGAAACCAGCTACCGACGATCTGCCCGAGACCGGGAACGTACGGGTGGTCGATCAAGCCCTTCGCGATCAGCCAGCCCCCCTCGTCCAAGGGACGGGCCTTACCCCCGGCCTCGGCACACATCAGAAGCTGTTCCAGCAGACCGAACCCCGCTCCAGCAGCGCCGCCCAGCACCACGAAGTCCGCCAGCCCCCACTGCATCCGCCCGCGCAGCGCCCACCCCGAAGACGAGCAGCACCGTGGGCCACCGCACCGTCCGCACCGTCCAGGACAGCAACAACAGCTGCAGCACAGCCCATACCGACGTAGCAGCCATCCAGAACGCCACGCCCCGCAACCCCCTCCAACTGGGCACTGAGATGAGGTCGTTCCTTGCGGACGATCAGCCGCATGCCGCTGGGCCGGCCGTCCAGCAGCTTGCCCGTGAGCTCGGCAGGCCGGGCCCAGGATCTTCAGCACATGCTGGTGGATCGCCTCGGTGATCACCATGCCGACCGAGTAGGACAGCCATCGGCCTCGCTTCGCGAGCCAGGACACGAAGTCGTGGATGTCGCCGGCGGAGTCCGTGCGGATCCGCGTCCGCCGCCCTCGCCGGTACTTCTTCGGCAGTTGAGCCAAGGCCAGTTGGGTGGTGGTGATGTGGTCGGCGGCCGTGTTCGAGCCCGCGTTCCCCGGTCTGAGGAGAGTGGCGACCGGCTCTCAGGTTCCGCCGGGGCCGTGGTCGACGAAGGCCGTCAGGAGGTGATGGCCGTAGGTCTTCTTCCAGGTCGCGGCCGCGTCCTCCTTGTCGGAGTGCGCGATTACGAGGACGCCGTCGAGGTCGACCGTGACCTGTCCATCGGTGTCCGGGGCGTTCTTGCCCGCCGACAGCCGGACCCGCTACGGATTTCGGCCCGTGCGGACCGGATGGCCCGCAGGGCTTTCTCGCCGGAGTCAGCGAGGGTGTCGATCAGGCGGGAGACCAAGGTCGCAAGGTACGGGTACGGAGATTGGGCGGCCACACCCAGGACGATCTTGCTCAGCCCAGGAAGCTGAGTCGCACCTGACGGTCGGGGTTGTCCTTGTTGGTATCCGCCAACCTCCGCAAAGACAACCCCAGGCTAACCAGATCGCGACGCGCACCCGGCGCCGGTGCCGTGGTCATCCCACGTCGGGATGACCACGGCGACCGGAGCGCCAGTGAGGTGGACAGCAAGTCGGCCGCGGCTGGTCTGTCGCACTGGCAGCCCCCGACATCCTTTCCGGACACCCGATCAGGAGTCGTAGCGCTCGGTTACCACAATCGTCGTCCCCGCGAGCGCCGTTCCCACCGGCGTCTCGGCCCAAAGTCCCGGTCGACCAGGTCCGGCGGGCGGGGCGCCAACGGTTCGGGCACCGTGGTACGGCGCCGCTGGCCCCGGATGACGCCTTCCAGGCCCAGCTCGCGCATCAGCCGCTCCACCGTGCCGCGGGCCACCGCCACACCCTTGCACCGCAGAGCCCGGGAGATCCGCCGGACCCGTAGGTGCCGCCCGATTCCGTGTGGATCTCCTCGATCAGCGGCATGAGCTGCTCGTCCCGCAGCCGGCGGGCCGACTTCGGCCGCTTCTTGCGGGCGTAGTAAGCAGACTCGGACAGTTCCAGCGCCCGGCAGGTGAACCCGACCCCGAGGCCCTTGTCCCGAAGGTGTTCGATCACCTGGTCCGCCTCTTCCGGGGACGGTCTTGCGGAGTTGTTTCAGTTCCTCCAGCTCGGCGGTGGTCAGCCGGTCATCACTTCCCCGGCGTCGGCCTCGGCCTGGCGAATCCAGCCACGCAGGGCTTTCTTGGGGATGCCGAGGTCCTTCGCGCGATGGGGCGGCCGGTGGCGCGGACCTCGCGGACGGCCCGCTCGCGCAGCTCGTCCGGATATTTACGTGGTGCCGGCACAGCTCGCGGTTCTCCGTACACCAGGATCATAAGCCTGGCTTCAGGGACTCCACGCAACCGGGGTCAGCTCATTCCGCTCTGCGGGAGCGGACAAGCGTCGAAGCCATCGAGAAGGCCCACAATGGAGTTCGGGGACTGGCTGTCTCGACCAGCCCGAGCGCGACCTATACAGGATGCATGAAGTGCTGTGCTGGTGTACGACTCATTCGTTTCCGTCAGTGTTATCCACCAAAGCTCTCCGTGCTTCCTCTAGAGACTCCGCCATCTCTTCTTCGTTCACATACGGGAGCCCTTCCCCTGGGCGGTACAGGGAGAGGGGTTCACTCAAGATCTCGTAGACGTCTGAGTCCAGGAAGTAGTCGATTGCGACCGCTTCGATCTGACTCACGACCTGCATCGACCTGTCCTGGCCGGATAGAAATACATTGATCAGCTCTAGGAGAGATTCCCGTGGATTCACGGCAAAGTTACCTGCTTCGGGATCATCACTGTGACGACATGATGAGGGTTGTTCGCGCTGACGACTACGAATGGTTTTCCTGGAAGTGAGGGGGCTCTCACCTGAATGGTACCCCTCACCGGATCGAACTTGATCTTTGTCCCCTTGTTCAGAATGTGGTCCACCACATCCAGCGTCGTAGGTGGACGGCCAGGCCCACTTCCGGCGACACGTTCGGCAGCATGTGCTGAGAGCGTTCGGCCGCCCGGAGTGGTCAGTCTTGGGACGTGGAGGCCGATTTCCTGCCGGTGGGAGAAGACGCGGTCATAGGGAACCAACTCCCCCCGAGGCGCCGAAGGCGAGGGCTCCGGAACCATGTACGGAGGCTTCTTGGGCGCGAGGCCGTCTGGATCTACCCAGTTGTGGGGGTTGTGGACGTAGGTAGTGGGGTTGGGTGAGGGTGCCAGACCGAGGGGGTCGGGGGTGAGGTAGCGGGCGGTTTCGGGGTCGTAGTGGCGGTGGAGGTTGTAGTGGTGGCCGGTTTCCAGATCGTGGTACTGGCCGGGGAAGCGGAGGGGGGCGTAGGCGGTGGCGTCGGGGTTCCAGGTGGTGGTGCCCCAGAGCGTGGTGCGGGACTGCCAGGCGATGTGGCCGGTGTCGTCGAGGAGGTGGGTGGGGGCGCCGATCAGGTCGGTAATGATCGCGTAGAAGCGGGTGTCGATCTCTTCCTGTGGGGTCTCGGCGCCGGGGGCGTACTGGGTGGTCTGCGTGAGAGGGGTCAGCCCGCTTTCGTCGTGGTCCCAGGTGAGCGTCTGGGTGCCGGGCCAGTTTGTTGAGGTGGTGGTCTGCTCGATGAGGGTGGTTTCGTGCCAGACGAATCTGACTTCCTCAGCCACCGAGCCGTCTGGGGCGAAGCGTTGTTTCGCTGCGCGGCGGCCGAGGGGGTCGTAGCGGTAGCACCAGGTGGTGCCGTCGGGGGTGACCACGTGGGTGAGGTGGTCTTGGGTGTCCCAGGTGTAGCGCCAGGTGTCGGGCTTCTTCGAAAGGCGGGGCTTCTGGCGCAGCGTGATGCGCCCGGCGGCGTCGTGTTCGTAGCGGGTGGTGCCCGCGGTCCGGATGCGGGTTCCGGTGTAGGTGCGAGCGCCGGTCGAGGCCGCGCCGGGGTGGGTTTCCGGCCAGGTGGCGTGGGTCTGGTTGCCCGCGGGGTCGTAGGAGTAGGACTCCTGCCAGGTGGCGGCTTGTACGTGCGTGACGCGGCCGGCCGGGTCCAGGGTGTAGCGGCTGGGGCCGGTGGTGGTGTCCTCGCAGGCGGTGAGGTAGCCGTCTTGACGCCAGGTGTAGGTGCGCCGCAACAGGGGCGCCTCTTGCGGGCCTGCGGTGTAGGACTGGCCGATGAGGCGGTTGGCTGGGTTCCATGCCTGGGTCAGGGACAGCCCCCCGGTCCACCTCCGTTGGGTGACACGTCCTGATCCGTCGTGGGTGGCGGTCAGTCCCCTGCCTGCGGTGGTCAAGGTGGTGCGGTTGCCTGCCCCGTCGTAGGTGTACGTGGTTCGGGCGCCTGCCGGTGAGCGGCGGGAGGCCAGCTGCCCCGCTGCGTCGTAGGTCAGATGCAAGGTGTGGCCGTCCACGGTTTCGGACAGCATGCGGCCCGCAGGATCGTAGGTGCGGGAGAGACTCATGCCGGGGCCGGTGGCTCGGAGAAGTTCCCCGGCCGGGCCCCAGCGAAAATTCGAGACCCTCCCAGCCACGTCCTGGGCCACCATGCGGCCCAGCGCGTCGTAGGTGTAGCCGGTGGTATGGCCCAGCGGGTCGGTACGCGAGATGAGTTGGCCCGCCGCGTCGTGCTGGTAGGCCACCGTACGGCCGTCGAAATCTGTCTCCGACAGCAGCCGTCCGGCCGGGTCGTAGGCGTAATCCCACGTCAGGCCCTGGGGGTTGGTGACCTGGGTCAGTCGCGCCTCGGCGTCGTGGGTGAAGGTATAGCGGGCCCCATCTGGGTCGGTGCGAGCGGTGAGCAGGTCGAGATGGGTGTACTCACAGCGCGTCACCCCACCGATCGGGTCCGTATGGGACAGGCAGTTGCCCTCGCCGTCGTATGTCCAGGACTCCGCAGCCCCGTCCGGGCCGGTGCGGCGCAGGAGTTTGCCTTCCGGGCTCCATATGTAGTGGGTCACCGCGCCCAGTGGATCGGTCTCGGCCACGATGCGGCCGAACGCGTCCCGCTGGTAGAAGGTGGTGGCTCCCAGCGGGTCGGTGATTTCGATGGGGAGCCCGGCCCCGTCGCAGCGCACCCGGGTCGTCGCGTCCAGCGGGTCGGTGACGGCGAGCAGGCCCCCGCGCGCGTCGTAGAGGTAGCGGGTGATGGCGGTGAGCGGGTCGGTGAGCGTGGTTCGGTTGCCCGCCGCGTCGAAGGTCTGCCGCCACACCGCGCCGCCCGGATCGGTGATCTGTACCGGGTTGCCCTGTGCGTCGAGCACCGCGCTGATCTCGCTGCCGTCCGGCCGGAGCACGGCTGTCAGATGCCCGCGCTCGTCGTAGCGCCAGCCGGTGGTGCGGCCCAGCGGGTCGGTCTCGGCGACCGTACGGCCGTCCTGGTCGTACACGGTGCGGCTGACCGCGCCGACTGCGTCGATCTCCCCGACGACCTGGTGCGCCTGGTCGATCAGATAGCGGGTGACCGCACCGTCCGGCGAGGTCAGGGTGGTGACTTTCAGGCCGGGGAAGTCCGGGTCCACTCCGTCGTAGCCGATGCGGAAGGTGAAGTGGCCGCCCTCGCCACCCTCGGCGATGACCCGGTCCTGCTGGTCGTAGGTGTAGGAGTACCAGCGGTTGTTGGTGTCGGTCCAGGACGTGACCCGTCCGGCCTGGTCGTAGGTGAAACGCAACGGTAAGCCCGAGGGGCCCGTGGTTTCGGTGAGATGGCCGTCGGTGTAGCCGTAGTCCATCACCCGGACCTCACCGGCGTGCAGGCCGGTGATCCGCTCACCGTCCGACGTCAGCCGCAGCCGGTAACCACCGCTGTGAAGGATCTCAGCGGGTGCGCCGGAAGCGTCGTAGGTGAAGGTGATGCGGTTGCCGTTGCGGTCGGCGATCTCCCGCAGAAGCGCCAGTGCCTCATTGCGGTACGGGGTGAAGGTGCGGACGAGCCCGGCCTCTGGGTCGGTGACGGTGTACGTACCGCCGTCCGCCGTCCGTGCCAGCAGCCACCGCGGCCCCTCCGCGGGCATGACCGCGGTGCCGCCCGGCACCGGATGCGGATAGGCCAGCAGCAGACCGTCCTCGGTGAAGAACACCACGCCTTGCTCATCGAACTCCAGTCGCTGGTCGGCCGTTGAGGCCCAGGTCGGGCCGAACCACCGCCCGGCGCGGTATCCGGAGTCAACTCGGCGGGAGAACACCAGCGGCAGCACACCCGGCAACGCCACATCCGTCTGCGGCAGGAACATTCGCCCAGTCGCCAGATCCACCGGGTCCGTACGGCCATGCCGCACCCTGTCCCACGTACGCGAGAACAGACCCCGGCCACGGCCCCGGAGGGCGCCGCGCGCCCACTGCATCGCCTCACGCGCCGCCAGCCTGGCGCCGATGCGTGAGGCGATCGGGCTCAGGGCGCGCGGGGCGAGGCTCATCAGCAGGGTCTCTGCCAGCCCCCCGCCCATGGCGAGTTCCAGCGGCATCGTGTACGGCATGGCGAACAGCGCGATGGTGAGGA
Source organism: Streptomyces sp. NPDC000941 (assembly GCF_053599555.1). Lineage (NCBI taxonomy): Bacteria > Bacillati > Actinomycetota > Actinomycetes > Kitasatosporales > Streptomycetaceae > Streptomyces > Streptomyces sp. NPDC000941. Next base: position 18,870 of record NZ_JBSFMM010000009.1, on the reverse strand, counting down.
GGAGGGGAAGGCCGACCTCAAGGAGCTTTTCCAGGAGGAAGTCGTCGGTACCGAGGATGCGGTAACCCGTCAGGGGGGCCTCGCCGCCGGCGATCGCCGACCAGCGGGACAGCAGCAGGATGCCGACGACGAGGGAGCCCACGCACACGGCGACGCGGAACTGGACCTGGGCAAGGGCCTCGCCCAGGGGAGAAGCGCTCGCAGTCCGGTAGCCGCCTACAGCCGAGATCAGGCGCCACAGGGCCAGGGCCAGCCCGGCCAGGCCAACACCGATCAGGATGTGCAGCCCGGCGCCTTTGGTGAAGTACTCCTGCAGACCCTTGGCGGACGGAAAGGAGCCCACCGCCAGATACATCAGGGAGGGGACGGCCAGCAGCAGGCTGAGCACCAGAAGTGCCTTCTCGTGCCGCGGCCAGCGGGGGCGCTGCTCCCGGGCCCGGCGCCACAGCTGCCGGAAGGTCACACCACGCCATGCCTCCGGGCTGTTTGTCGCGTCCATACGTCGGGTCTGCCGGGCGACCGACTCGCGTAGCAGGTCCAGCTTCTCCGCGTGGGTACGGGGGTGGGCCGTGGCGTACAGCAGCGCTCTGCGCTGTCGGGCGTAGCCCAGGGCGATGATCCACGTAGCCGGGAGGTGCAGCAGGGCGTACCCGAAGAGAGCTTCGGGGGCGGTCCGGCCCTGGCGTTCGGTGGCCAGCGCGACATCGAGCTCGCGCCGCCGGCCCAGGCGGGACCGGTGCAGATCCCAAATCCACGCGAGGGCAAGGCAACCCAGGATGATCCACAGGCCCCAGTCCGCGGCCAGCCTCTCGCGCCACTCCATCGCGGTGTGGTTGCGCGGGGAAGCCGCGGCGTAATTGTTCACCCAGTGGATCGCCACCGCCCCGGCCATCGGCACCAGCGCTGCGGCCCGGATCAGTGCGCGGGCACCACACCACAACAAGCCCACCGCCAGCCCGCCGAGCGCGCTGGTGAAGATGTGTACCTCGTAGAGGAGTACCGGCCCACCGACGCCAGTGGTGCCGGTTGGTGAGGGAAACCAACTGCCGGCGATCTGCCCGAGACCGGGAACGTACGGGTGGTCGGTCAAGCCCTTCGCGATCAGCCAGCCCCCCTCATCCACGGGAAGGGCCTTACCCCCGGCCTCGGCATACATCAGAAGCTGTTCCAGTAGACCGAACCCCGCTCCGGCGGCGCCGCCCAGCACCACGAAGTCCGCCAGCCCCCACTGCATCCGCCCGCGCAGCGCCCACCCCGCGACCACCAGCGGTGCGACCTTGATCAGCTCCTCCACCACCGGAGCCGTCGTCCATGACACCACATCCATGACGCCCGCCAGCGAACTCTCCCTCGCGGTCGCCAACTGACGTGCCACCACAAGCTCCAGCAGCATCGAGAGCACACCGCAGCCATACACGCCCACCCCGAAGGCGAGCAGCACCGTCGGCCACCGCACCGTCCGCACCGGCCAGGACAGCAACAACAGCTGCAGCACAGCCCATACCGACGTAGCAGCCATCCAGAACGCCACGCCCCGCAACCCCCTCCAACGCCGCTGCAGACCCGTCACGCTAAGTCGAACCGTCGTCACGCACAAGAGGCCTTTGGGTGCGCCGTACACGGACCCTCGATTTTCGTGTTCAACAGGGTAGGCGAGACGGCCTTTCCGTCGCAGCAGGCAGCCAGGACTCGGCGGTCTGACCCAACCCGGCACACCCATCGGGCTGCATGCCGAGATTCGTGCCGACATCCGCGCGCAGCTTGCACCACGCGCCGCTTCGGCGAAAACATCACTGAGCGATGATGTTCGCAGAGTGACCGAGTCGATCGGGGGATCTGCCATGCATCTGAGCCGCGTCAAGGTGAGCGGTCTGCGCGCGAGCGCAGAGACTCCAATGAGCTGCGACCTTCCCGGCAGATTCAGTGTGCTGATCGGTGCGAACGGCGCGGGCAAGACGACACTCACAGACGCGCTCTACCTCGCGCACCCAGGGAGTCGATTTCCCGTGCTACCGAGGCCGACTTCAGCTGTCCTGGCATCACCTGACGCCGGCGTAGAGCGCAGCGTCGACATCACCTATGCGTTGGGAGGCGACCTCGACGCGGAGGGGCGGCTTGGCCGCGAGCTTCATACCACGGGGCATCGGCGCCTCGGTGCAGACGCTGAATCCTGGAGTGTCTCCCTTCACCGACAACTGGGAACGGTCACCTCCCGCCTGGCCAACAGCCACGGAGTTGCGCGGAAGCTTGACCAGTTCAAACTGATCTACCTTCCCGCCTGGCGTCATCCGCTGGACGAACTGGCTCGACGCGAGGCACGCATCCTGGTCGAGCTGCTACGGGCGCGGCAGCAGGAACTCCACGGCAGCCGTAACCTGGTGGCCTTACGGGCCCGTGCCTCTCAGCTGTTGGAGGACCTTGCAAAAGACAGCCTGATCGACGCCGTCGAGGCACGGATCGGCGAACACTTGGGCAGGCTGTCTGACGGAGTAAGTCCGCAATGGCCCTACGTCCGCGGCCAGGTCATCGACGACACCTACCTCGCGCGCGTCCTGGAAATCATGCTCGCCGTCATCGAAGGCCGCTCCGCAGCCCGTCCCCTGGAGGTTTCCGGGCTGGGATATGTCAACCTCCTGCATATTGCCGTGACGTTGGCTGCGATACCCGACTCCGCCGAAGTCCCCCTCGCTTCACCGAACCCGCCGGAAGGAACCGGCGATCACGGGTCCCTCTCCGAGGAGGAGCAGGCGAGGCAAGCCTTCGAGAACCTGGCCCAAGCACAAGCCGAAGCGGCTTCCGAGGAAGACTCCTTCTTCTCCACAGCCCCCTTTCACGCAACGGTCGTCATCGAGGAGCCCGAAGCGCACCTGCACCCCCAGCTACAGCACTCACTGGTGCGCTACTTGCGCAGAACCGTCAAATCGCGACCCGAGTTGCAGGTGATCCTCACCAGTCACGCGACCGACATCATCACCGCCTGCGACCCTGCGGAACTCGTCGTCGTGCGTCGCACCAGCCACGGAAGCGTCAGCCGCTGCGTCAGGGACGTCGTCCCGCCCCAGCATCGCGAAGCCACGCTGCGCATGGCCAGACTGCACCTCGACGCGAGCCGTTCATCGGCACTCTTCGCCGAACGCCTGCTCCTGGTCGAAGGAGTGACGGAAGGCGCCGTGGTGCGAGAGTTCGGCCGCGCCTGGGCAGCCGACGACGAAGCGAAGCAAGCCTTCATTGATGCCCTGAGCATCGTCCCCATGGGCACCAAAGTAGGCCAATGGGCCGCCCATCTCCTGGCTACACCGGGGGCGGAATTGTGTACGAAGCTGGCCATCCTCCGTGACAGCGACAGCGACCTCCCCTTCGACAGCGCGCGCGATACGCCCAAGTGGCTGACCGAGCACGATGCATCCGTTGTCCAAGCCTTCATCAGCCACCCCACCCTCGAGCCGGCGATCACTCCGGGCAACGAGCACCTCGTCGAGGAAGCCCAGCGAACGATTGACCCGAAGCACCCGCTGACGGAAGTCACCCCCAACAGCGTCCGCGCCTACTTCGCCAGCCGAAGGACTGGAAAGGACGGAGAGGAAGCAGTCAAAGAAGGACGAGGCGCACGGCGAAAGGCCGAGTTCGCTCTCGCACTCGCCGCCCTGCTCCGCGAAACCAACGACACCGATCGCGAAGCGGCCGACCGCATGTCCCTTATCTCCGTACCCGGCCACCTCCAGAACCTCTTCGACTTCCTCTATCCCGCTGCCCCACACACCGCCGCCATCGACCCCACGTCCGACGAGTCCGCCATGGAACCGCCCGTATGGCTCGCGCCGGACACTATCTGGGACGAGTTGCCAGACGACGCCGGCTGGGACGACGACCTCGACGACCCGGCGTTCTGGCAGGAACACGAACCCAGCGACGAGGAGCGAGAGCCCGAGGCAGCAACAGTCGATGCGGACGAAACCACATGCTGGGACGAACTTCTCCTCGCACGTCCGACTCAGCAGAACCACACTGCAAGCCGCCAGCCGGGCGGCTGGCCCACACGCGTGCAGGTACCCGGACAGTGGCCACAGGGGCAGAGCAATGCCTAAGTCCGGCGCAGGGTTCGACGCCCTGACGCCACAACAGCTGACGGCTAGCGGCAGCCCGCACGACCGCGTCTACGTCGAAGCAGCGCCCGGTTCCGGAAAGACCACCGTGTCGGCTCTGCGCTTCGGCCTGCACCGCTTTGCCACCCCCACCGACCGGCGGGCGGTCGTAGCGGTCAGCTTCACCAGGTCAGCCACCGAGGAACTGCGAACGCGCGTCATCCGGCAATGGGGCCCGTCATCAGTAACCTGGCCGCATCGCATCGTGACCCTGGACACCCTTCTGTGCGACCTTCTCTTCCACCTGCTCCACGAAGGCGTTCTGCACTGGCCAGGAGGGCACACCAAACTTGAGGTCCTGGACACATGGCGGACGGCTCTCCCCACGAAGCCCGGCCGTATAAGGCCCGTACTGCAGGTCGACAGCGGCCAGGTCCTCGTCAGAACCGTCAACGAGTCTCAGTCCACGAGCCATCCTTCAGCCACGGACTTCAAGAGAGCGGTCTCTGCCGGTAGATGCACTCACGACAACGTACGGGAGGCTCTGCAGGGAGCCCTGACAGGCAGCTCCGCAAGGCAGGCACTGACCTCCTACTTCAAGACCACCGTGCGTTCATTGACGGTGGACGAAGTCTTCGACGCCAACGACCTGGACCGGGACGTCTTCTCGCTTGCCGCGTCGGGGGGCAGCTCCCTCACACTGGTCGGTGATCCCTGGCAAGCTCTCTACCAGTTCAGAGGCGCACGTCCCGCTGCCATGACGGTATACATCAGCGAGAACGGCTTCACCACACACCACCTGGACGAATCATTTCGGTGGGGCAGCGACAGGCAGGCATGGCTCACGCGGCAGCTGCGCCGGCGGATGCCGGTGACACTGCCGGCGGGTTCTGCCCATGACGCCGATGTAGTTCTTGCACACAAATGGAAGACTCTGTGGGACTCCGATCCACACGTCCTGCCCCTCGCCGTCAAGCCTCGCGTTGGTCAGGTCCAAGAGGCGATATGCACCCTGCTCCTCAATGAGATCACTCAGAATGCGCTCGGCCAACAGGCAGTGTTCCTGCACGATGCTCTGGTCACACTCGGCCTGGAGAAGGAAGAGCTAGCGACAACCCTCCGCCCCTGCCTGCAGAAAGCCATCACTCACCTCAAAGGCGGCATCCCGCCGTCGCTGGTGTGGCAGAGCTTGACAGGCAGCCTGGCCGACCGCATCCCGGCGGTCGCCGCGCAACAGCACGCGCGCAAGCCGCTCGGCGCACTGGCTCGTCTACAACTGCGGCTTGGAGATGACCAGCTGGTGCCTGGCCTAACCTGCCACCAGTCCAAGGGGCGCGAGTGGAACACAGTAGCCATAAGGCTGAGCGGGGCAGACGCCTCGGCCCTGGTGCTCGGCCTCGACCCTGCACAGGCCGACCATCGCGCCCTCTACGTGGCACTCACGCGTGCTCGCCTCGACACGCTGGCCCTCACATGAGCAGCAGCGCCGTCTGCTGATAGGCACCGGGTCCGAATCCGGGAAATGGCTGAACCCGGGCCCTCGCCCGGCGATGGGGATGCGCTCCCGGCGACCTTACGTGTTGATGCCGACGCAGGGCGGGCCATCGCAGAGGCTGGCCACGCAGGACGGCTCGGCCTTGGCACACGCGCCATCCTGGCCAAGCACATCCTCTTCCACTGGAACCGCATGGGATTCACCACGCGACAGCAGGCGATGTGGGCCCGAGTGGCCCGGGAGGCGATCCTTGGCCGCTGTCTTGCATTCGGGCAGCCCAAGTAGACCCTTGGCCTGCCGCACGAAGAGGCTTCCTGGGCCTCGTGCCCCATCCGTGCCCTCAGAGTGGTAAACAGCGGCCAGTCGCGGAGCGATCACGCTCGCCCTTGTACGCCTGCTATCCGGCTGCCGCTCGATGACGGAGACCGGCGGCTGATCGCTGATGCAGTTGTGGTCAGCCCACTCAGTGAGGAGGTCGGCCAGGCTGGCCAGCGGCGTCGTCATTGGCCAAGGTGGGCGCTCCTCGTGCCCCGTCCAGGTCAGGTGCACCACTGCCCAGGGAAAGGGACGGTCGGTGACGCTGAACAGCACGTCGTCACATCCTCCGCACCGGGCACCAGCAGAGACCCGGGCGCCATGCAACTGGTGTCCCGGAGCCAGCTCGCGGTGCAACTCCACATCCAGTAAATGCAAGCCACCATCAGGCACCCACCACGGGGCAGGGAGCTGCGACGGGTCATCCGGTGTGGGCTGCACAAGCAGATTCTTGCAGGGGTCAACCCGGCGGCGGCTGTGTTCGAGGTCATCAGCTGTACAGCAGCGAAGCACACCAACCATCGAGACGGCCGCCCACCGCCTCCGCCCCAGCCGACCGGCTGACCAGCCCGGCGAGCCTCAGCGACCGCCCCGTCCCTTGGGTGAATGAAGTAGTCATGTCATTCGAGGCGTATGAGGCACGATGTTGCTCCTCACTAACTTGGCCGCACCTCGTCTCTGATCAGGCTGCGGTGGTGCGGGCGGTGGTGACGAAGGCGGTTCGGACAGTTTCGGAGCGTTCAATAAGCGGGTCCCGGATCCAGCCGCCTATCAACTGCGGCCAGGCTGCGGGGCAGCGGTCTGCGAGAGCCAGCGTCTGCGCCACTTGTTCGTCGGAGACAGTGACAGTGTCGCGGAGGCAGAATTCAAGGAGATCTCGGTCCCGCCACCTCTCCTCGTCGTCCTTGCTATCCCAGTCGACGAGTAGCTGCCACGCGACGTAAGCCGCGTTGTGGTGATGATCGTCGCAGGTCTCCGGGTTGCCCTGACACCATCCGGCTTCCAGGGCGTTGATCGTCGAGCGCAGCACGGCCCGGTCAAGGGCCAGTCGCTCCAGGAGTCGGCAGTATGAGCGGAGGTCCTTCGCCAGGGACAGGAGGTCGGGCGGAGCTAAGAGTTCCAGCGGGACGTAGGCGCGCTCCACCAACATGGCGTGCTCGGCGAGGGAAGCCTCGCGCTCACCGTGACCGAGGTTCGGCAGCCGTTTCACTGTTCGAACCAGTGCGTCGGTCGCACGGAGTAACTCCGCGGACGCGTCGCCGAGCGCGCTGTGCTGCCCCCGTTCGTGTTCATTGCGACCCTGGACCCACACTGCCGCCACAGAGGCGTCGGCCTGGTTACGTCCCGCAATGAGCGTGGCGTCCGTTGCTTTCTCAGCGCTGCGTTTGTTCCACCATGCCGTGATGAGGGCGACGGGAACAGAGAGAAGGGCGGCTATGGCGCCCATATCCGCCAGGTCCATGGCCATATCCTGCCCGTGGAGGCCCCGCCTTCGCGGTCGTTCAGCGCAGGTCATGGGGATCAGCCCTGAGGCCTGGCCGCGAACGGCCGACGCAGATCCGTGGCATTGGGCCAGGCCCTCCGTGAGGGTCGTCGGTCCTTTCATCGAGGTGCCCGTCCTGATCGCCCTGATCCATGTCGCTCTGGCTTCCCGCCGCTTCTTCCTGAACACACCACCACGGCTGCCGAACCCCCGCTGCCAAGGAAGGCCCCGCCCGTGTCTGAAGCCAAGCCATTCGTATGTTCGGCTGCGTCCACAACGCCGGGTGCTCCCAGATAACCGCCTGGCTCACCCACCTCGCCGGTGACCGCGTCAAGGTCCGTCCGACCGGCTCCAACCCCGGCGACGTCGACGCAGCCGCCGTCGCCGATGTGGGCAAGGAGTCGGACGTCTACATCACCACGGGTTGCGACGACACCTGCCTCGTCCTCCCGGGCAGCGCTACTTCGACTGGAGGCTTGACGACTCTGCCAGACAGGGTGTCGATGCGGTCCATCCCATCCGCGACGAAAACAAGGCTCTGGTCGAGAGGCAGATCGTCGAGATCTCACGGCAATAGCATTGGGAATTTTCGGAGCCATCGTCTGTTATCGCCTGTTGCAGAGGCAGGGTGGCGCGTACAGTCGACCAAGTGCTCTACGGACAGCGGGCATTGCTGCCAGAACCCGGAACGTTCCCTGACGAGAAGGCCCTTGCTGCGTTCGTACTCGGCAAACTGGACCAGTGGTTCCACATTGAGGAGCAGGTGCCAGGACGCTACTGGACCGGCGAAGAGACACGAATAGACGCAGTGCTGAGGCCCCGGGAACCGAAAGGCTGGCACGATAAGAACCCTGCCTTCGGCGTCGAGTTCAAGAGCCTCGCTCCGAACACCAGCACCGGCGACCGCTATGGCTGGGTTGCGCAGGCCGTCGGATACACGCACTGCCAGTGGCAGGGCTACGGCAGGCTGGGGATTTTCCTATGCCCGTCCCCTCTGACCTGGCTCCTATCCCGCGCCGACAAGATCGCCACTGCCCGCCAGCGGCAGATCAGCCCTGAGATGCTTGAGAAGGAACGTCAACGGGTCCGCGAGTACGGGCGCCGCTTCGGCAAGGAGTACTCCAACGCATACGTCGACAGCGAGGCGCTGCTGGCGCACCGGCGCCGCCTTGGTGAGCTGACCTATGAAGAGTTCACCGCTCGCGCCGACGGGTACTCCAATGCCGACGAACGACAGCGCGAGCATGATCTGCGAATGGCCGAGGAGCTGACCCACCTACTTGGACAGCTCAGTGTCGGCGATCTCATGCCCTACGAGAAGATCGGCTGGGCACTCATGCGGTCGGGAACACGGCTGTGGAGCGAACGCGACGGCGCGACCAAGATCCCGTACGGGCTGCGCCCCCGTATCGGCTCCGGACGACGGAGGCACTGAAGCAGTCACTCCGGGCAGGCTGCCGCAAGGAGCCAGCGAGGGAGGGCTCCTGGGAGCCATTTGGGAGCCGACCCGCTCCCCGAGCCGCCGCGAGACCACGCGAAACCTACCCACACCAGCGCCCTGAACTGCGCAAACGCCATTTAGGCCAGTACCGATCTCGACCGAACCCATTCGGGACGAAGAGGTCGTGGGTTCACATCGCGCCGCGCGGGCGCCCGGGAACTGGCGCTGACGGGCGGATCACGCACGAGCCAAGCGCTACTCGGTGCGGCCGGAATTCGACGCTACTGTCCCCTCACGAGCATCAGCCCAGGAAGCTCAGCCGCACCTGACGGTTGGGATTATCTCTATTCGTATCGACGAGGCATACGGACTGCCAGGTGCCGAGCGCCATCCGGCCGCCGATGACCGGGAGCGTGGCGTGCGGCGGGACGATCGCGGGGAGCACATGGTCGCGGCCGTGGCCGGGGCTGCCGTGGCGGTGGTGCCAGCGGTCGTCTGCGGGCAGCAGTTCGCGCAGCGCGGCGAGCAGGTCGGTGTCGCTGCCCGCACCCGTCTCCAGGATCGCGATACCGGCGGTGGCATGGGGGACGAAGACATTGAGCAGCCCGTCCCGGCCCTGGCTCACCTCCCTCAGATACGCCTCGCAGTCGGCCGTGAGATCGGCGACCCGCTCGGTGGAGCCCGTGGTGATCCGGAGGATGTGGGTGCGGAAGGTCTGGGTCATGGCCCCATCCTCGTACGTCCGCCCGTAAAACCGCCGCAACAAAGGTCCGAGTGGCAAGACACCATTGACCGCATCCGGACGCCCTCGCTACGTTCAAGGGCATGTCTACGTCAGCCTTGCTCACCACGCGCGGTCATATCGACCTGCTGCGGGTGGCCTCCGCCGCGTGTCCCGGCGGCTGCTGATCCTGTCACGACGTCGCGCGTAAGAACGCCTGCGCCGACGCTTCTTACCGCTCTCTGAGCTTCTCCTCCCGCGCGTTCTCAGCGCGTTCCGTCACCTTTCCCGCTTCGCCCACCCCGTTTGTGGAGCCTTCATGTCCCCGGTTCTCGAACCGGTCGTTCCGCTGTCCGCGCGCCGCCGCACCGTGCCCCGGTGGCTGCGCCGTACGACCGGTCCCCTCGTCCTGCTCATCGCCTGGCAGGTGTGCAGCGCCACCGGTGTGCTGTCCCCCGACACCCTCGCCTCCCCCGGCACCATCTCCCGTACCGCCTCCGACCTGATCGGGGACGGCACCCTGCCGCACGCCATGCTGGTGTCGGTGCAGCGGGTGCTGGTCGGGCTGCTGATCGGCGCGGTGGCCGGGGTGTCGCTCGCCCTCGTCTCGGGGCTGTCCCGGCTGGGTGAGGACCTGGTCGACGCGACGGTGCAGATGCTCCGCACCATTCCCTGGGTCGGGATGATCCCCCTGTTCATCATCTGGCTGGGCATCGGCGAGGCGCCGAAGATCGCCCTCATCGCGCTCGGTGTGACCTTCCATCTGTACTTGAACGTCTACGCGGGCATCCGCGGGGTCGACGCCCAGCTGATCGAGGCCGGAACCGCGCTCGGGCTCGGCCGCTGGGGGCTGATCCGCCATGTGGTGCTGCCCGGGGCGCTGCCGGGGGCGATGACCGGGCTGCGGTACTCGCTCGCCACCGCCTGGCTGGCGCTGGTCTTCGGCGAGACGATCAACGCCGACGACGGAATCGGCTTTCTGCTCAACCGGGCCCGGGAGTTCTTCCAGACCGATGTGATCGTGGTCTGCCTGATCGTCTACGCCGCGCTCGGCCTGCTCGCCGATTTCATCGTCCGTACTCTTGAGAGGCTGCTGCTGCAATGGCGACCGAGCTTCACGGGCAAATAGGCCCGGTCGAAAAGAATCCGACCGCCGACGCCCACGCCGACCCCGCCGCCGTACGGGTGCACGGGCTGACCCGGACCTTCGACGGCCGCGCTGTGATCGACCGGCTGGAACTGACCGTACGCCCCGGCGAGTTCGTCGCCCTGCTCGGCCACAGCGGCTGCGGCAAGTCCACCCTGCTGCGCATTCTCGCCGGGCTCGACCGGGAGATCGAGGGCGAGGTGCTGGTGCCGCGCGCCAAGGCGGTCGCGTTCCAGGCGCCGCGGCTGATGCCGTGGAAGCGGGTCTGGCGCAATGTGCTGCTGGGGCTGCCCGGCCGCCCCGGGCGGGCGGTCGCCGAGCGGGCACTGGCGGAGGTCGGCCTCGGCCACCGGTCGACCGCCTGGCCCAAGACGCTGTCCGGCGGCGAGGCCCAGCGCGCCTCGCTCGCCCGCGCGCTGGTGCGCGAGCCCGATCTGCTGCTGCTCGACGAGCCGTTCGGCGCGCTGGACGCGCTCACCCGTATCAAGGCCCAGCAGCTGGTCGCCGAGCTGTGGCAGCGGCGCGGCTGCGCGGTGCTGCTGGTGACGCACGACGTCGAGGAGGCACTGCTGCTCGCCGACCGGGTGCTGGTCATGGACCACGGCGTGATCGCGTACGAGCGGCAGATCGGCCTGGACCGGCCACGCGACATCTCCGATCCGCGCTTCGCGGAACTGCGCACCGAACTCCTGGACCGGCTGGGCGTGGCGGCTCCCACGGCGACTCCCACAGCGGCTGCCACAACGGCTCCCACGGCGTCGCCCGCCACATCGCCCGCGCCATCGCCCCGTAAGGCCGCATGACACCCCCCGCACCATCCGAACCACCCTCACGAACGGACCTGCCGATATGAGACGGCGTATCGCCCCGGCCCTGCTCCTCCCCTTCGCCCTCCTGCTGGCCGCCTGCACCGCCACATCGTCCGCCGACGACTCGGGCGGTGCGGGCTCGAACACCGACGGCAACGGCGATCTCACCCTGCGGGTCGGCGACCAGAAGGGCAACGACGAGGCGGTGCTGCGCGCCGCCGGCGAGCTGGACGACCTGCCGTACAAAATCCGGTGGTCGACCTTCACCTCCGGGCCGCCGATCCTCGAGGCGGTGAGCGCCAAGGCGGTGGACATCGGCGGGGTGGGCAACACCCCGCCGGTCTTCGCCGCCGCCGCCAACTCCAACATCAAGGTGGTGGCCGCCAAACACGGCACCGCCGACGGCGAGACGATCCTGGTGAAGAAGGGCTCGCCGCTGGAGAAGGTCGCCGACCTCAAGGGCAAGTCGGTGGCCGTCGCACAGGGCAGTTCGGCGCACTACCAGCTCGTCGCCTCGCTCGCGAAGGCCGGGCTGTCGATCAAGGACGTCAAGGTCACCTTCCTCCAGCCCGCCGACGCGCTCGCGGCCTTCACCCGCGACAGGGTGGACGCCTGGGCCATCTGGGACCCGTACACCTCCCAGGCGGTCCGGTCGGCGGACGCCCGTATCCTGACCACCGGTCAGGGCGTGGTCAACGGCCTCAACTTCCAGGTCGCCAACCCCTCCTCGCTCGACGACAAGAAGAAGGCCAAGGCGATCGGCGACTATCTCAAGCGGCTGCGCCGCGCCCAGAACTGGGTCTACAAGCACCCGGAGGCATGGGCCAAGATCTGGGCGAAGGAGACCGGGCTGCCGTACGAGGTGGCACTGGACTCGGTGAAGCGGACCAACGGGAGCCGGGTGTATGTGGCCGTCGACAAGGACGCCATCGCCTCGGAACAGAAGATCGCGGACACCTTCGCCAAGCTGAAGCTGATCCCGCGCCGCTTCGCCTTCGCCGATTACGTCGACACCCGATTCAACGCCGGTCTGCCGCCGTCCACGACGGCACCGCGCAGTTACGGGGCAGCTGCGGAAAAGACCGAGCCGAAAAAATGAGAATTCGGAATTCACCCGCCAAAGAAAGTCCATAGCTTTATCCGGGAAGAATTCTGTTAACGTGCCGTCATGAAGTCGCAGCCCGTGGCGGAGGGGCACGCCGACCCCGCTCGGCGTGCCCGTCGCCGTGTCCGTACCGCCGGCTCCGAGGGGCCCGTATTCGTCGATTCCTCGGGGCGCAGGGCCCGTGTGTTCCGGCGGGTCGGCGTGGTCGCGGGAATCGTCTCCGTCGGATACGCCACGGTGCTCGCGGTGGCCATCATGGGCGGCACTCCCTTCGCCCCCGAAACGCTGATCCCGGGGAGTTCGGCGACTTCCAAGGAAAGCGAGCAGTCCAATAAGGGCCGTTCCCACAAGGGGAATTCGGGATCGGCCACCCCCTCCCCCGGCCCTTCGGCCGCCACGAACGGTGGCGCCGTCACCGGGCCCACCGCCCGGCAGTCGCCCTCCGCCAAGAAGCCCACGTCCACCGCGAGCAGGCGGGCCTCCTCCTCGGCCAAAGCCTCGGCCACGGCCACCACGACGGCATCCCGCCACACCTCCGGGCCGTCCGGCACCTCCTCGGCGTCGGCCTCGCCTTCGGCATCATCCGGGGAGCCGCCGAAGGCGACCCCCTCCGCATCCGCCTCGCCCGGCCCCGCCACCACGGACACCCCCGAGGACGGCGCGACGAGCGAGCCGTAGGGCGTCGGCTCAGTCGGTGAAACGGCCTGGGATCACCATCCCGGTCTCGTAGGCGGCGATCACGGCTTGGACGCGGTCGCGGAGTCCGAGCTTGGTGAGGATGTTGCTGACATGCGTTTTCACGGTGTGCTCGCTCACCACCAGGTCCGCTGCGATCTCCGCGTTGGACAGGCCGCAACCGAGCAGCCGCAATGTCTCCCGCTCGCGGGCGGTGAGCACGTCCAGTCGTTCGGTCCGCGGTGGTGGCACCACCGCGCCGGAGGTGAAGGCGGCGATCAGGGTGCGGGTGACGGAGGGAGCGAGCAGCGAGTCGCCGACCGCGACCATTCGGACGGCGTGCACGAGGTCGTCCCGCCGCACATCCTTGAGCAGGAAGCCGCTCGCGCCCGCGCGCAGGGCGTCGAAGAGGTAGCCGTCCTGCCCGAAAGTGGTCAGCATGATCACCCGGCAGGCCGTCTCGGCACAGATGATCCGGGCTGCCTCGATACCGTCCATCCCCGGCATCCGGATGTCGAGCAGGACGACATCGGGGCGGTGCGCGCGGGCGGCGCCGACCGCCTCGAACCCGTCGCCGCTCTCCGCGACGACCTCGATGCCGGGCTGCGCGGCCAGGATCATGGCGAAGCCGGCGCGGACCAGCTCCTGATCGTCGGCCACCACGACACGGATCGTCATGACGCCACTCCGATTTCCGGGGCGGCCACGGGCAGCCGCGCTCTCACTTCGAATCCCGGGAGTCGGTCCGCCCGCGGGCCCGCCGTCGCGGTCCCGCCGCACGCGGCGGCCCGCTCGCGGATGCCGATCAGGCCGTTCCCGCCGGACGGCAGGTCCGTTCCCGCGCCACGCCCGTTGTCGGCGACGAGGATCTCCAGGTCGTTGTCACGCCAGCAAAGCCGTACCTCGGCGCGGTCCGCTCTGGCGTGCTTGACGACGTTGGTCAGGGCCTCCTGCACGATCCGGTAGGCCGCGACACCACAGTCGGCGGGCAGTGGACGTGGCTCGCCTTCGGTGGTGCAGCGCACCTCCACGCCGGCTCGGGCGACCTTCCGGGTGAGCTCGGGCAGATCGTGAACCGTCGGCTGCGGAGCTCGTGTGCCCTCCTCGTCCCTGAGCACGGCGAGCATCCGGCGCAACTGGTCCAAGGCGTCGCGACCGGTGCCGGCGATCGCGTCGAACGCGGCCGCGGCGCGGGCGGGCGCCGTGTCCAGCACGACCGGGCCCGCCTCGGCCTGGACGACCATGAGGCTGATCGAGTGGGCCAGCACATCGTGCATGTCCCGGGCGATGCGTGCGCGTTCGCGCTCGGCGGCGCGTTCCTCGGCTGCCCGGCGTTCGCTTTCGAGGCGGACAGCGCGTTCGGCGAGAACGGCTGCCTGGGCACGGGACCCGGCCGAGGCCCGGCCGAGCGCATAGGCGGCGACGTACAGCACGACGCCGCGGGTCGCGGTGTCCAGCGAGCCGACTGTGGCGAGGCCGCCCGCACACATTCCCAGGAACACCGGTATCCGGACCCGGGACGGGCAGCCGGACGCCACCCCGTACAACGCGATGAGGACCGCGTACCACAGCGGCTGTGGAGCGACCGGGTCGGTCAAGTCGTAGAGGACGGAGAAGGCGGCGCAGACCAGCAGGACCGCCACCGGAGCGCGCCGCCGCGCCGCCAGCGGGAGTGACGCCCCGGCCGCCGCGACATAGCCCCACCAGTGCCAGGGGCGCCCACTGTCGCTGTGCCGGAACAGCAGGGGTGAGAGCTGGGCGGCGGCGACGACGATGGCGAGCCCCGCGTCCGACCATGACGAATCCACCAGACGGCGAAGCGGTGGGAAGACAGGCAGCGCGGACACGAGGGTGGATTCTCCCACGGGAGGCGTTCGGCGGGACCTCAGGCATGCGCCGTGGGCTGCGCCGTGGCGCCACGGGCGACGCGGCGGGCGAACGGCGCCAGTCCGGCGAACAGCAACACGCCCGCGACCGGCAGCAGATCGAGCCCGGCCGGCAATACCAGCGCTCCCGTCACGACGGGCGCCGCCTGCCATGCCGGAACGGCACGGGCCACCGCGAGCTGGCAGAACACGACAACCAGGCCGAGAAAGAACAGCACTGGTCCGACCGTGTAGACGACCATGTCCATCCCGGGGACCTTGATGACGTCGGAGAACATCGCCCGCATGTCGTCGTGGTCGTTGGCCAATGCCCCGATGACGATGTCGACGGCGATCTGGACCACGGTGCAGGCGGTGCCGGCGAGCGCCGCGGCGACCGTCCACGTAGCGAACCTGCCACCGCCCGCCAGCCGTCGCAGGTCCAGGAACACCGGGACGAACAGCAACAACGCGGCGAGGAAGGCCAGGTGACCGGTCATCCAGGCGGGACCGGGGCCGCGCTCGTCATCCAGACCGTCCAGAATGCGGATGAGCCCGTAGACGATGACCAGGAGCGGTGCGGCAATGAAAGCGAGGGGTTTTCTCATGCCGACGATCATCATTGCGACGGGTGTTGCCGCACATCGCCGACGTGACCCATCTCCGTTCTCCCCCGGACGACGGAGGCGGACGAGGGAGGCGGACGACGGATCCGGGCGCCGGTCAGCCGAGAGCCTTTCGAATGTTGCCCCTCAGCACATCCAGATCGCCGCGCACCGCGTCGTACTCGTGCTTGTTCCGCTGGATGTCGGAGCGCTGACGCTTGGCGAGGGCGGCCCACCACACGCCGAGGGTGTTGTGCTCCCGCTTGCACTCGACGTCGGCGACGGCCGTGGCCACCTCCCGCCGGGTGTGGGGGGTGTTGCCGTCCTTGCCTCGCCGCCACCCCTTGTCGTCGTACGCGGCCATCGGATCCGCGAACCGCTTGCCGCCCTTGTCCACGACACACTTCGACCAGGTGGCGAAGGCCCGGCGCACCTGCCGGTCCTTCTCCACCGCCTTCCGCAGATCGGCATCGTGCGTGGCGGGGAAGGTCCACATGCGCCGGGAGTCCGCGACGCCCTTGAGCAGTTGCTCGTTGGCCTTCTCCGAACACCCCCGCTCGCGGGACTTGCCCCCCTTCGGTATGGCTCCGGTGCGGGACATGCCGTAGAGGGCCGCGTGCTCCGCTCGGGTCACCGCCCGTCCGGTCGGCTCCAATGCCTTGCGGGGCTTCGGTTCCCAGCCGTAGCCCCACCGCTTGGCCCGGTCGAGGTCGAATGCGCCCAGCGATGTCGGCAGGGCGGTGATGACGAGCGTCGCTGCCGGGGTGGAAGGGGCCAGAGGCTTGGGGTCGGCGGGGAAGTCGGTGAATCCGAGGCGGATCATGCACCGCTGGGCCAGAAGGCGCTGCGCCTTGCCGAACCGCCTGCTTTCCTCGGTGTCGAGCCGGTAACTGTCGAGCGGGAGGTCCGGCAGGTCCTTCTCCTCCATGACCTCCGGCACCCCCTTCGCACCGGGGGACCTGGGCGCGTCCGCGCCAGAGCCGCAGCCGGCCACCGCCACCGCCACCGCGGTCAGCAGGGCGGCGGCCCACCGCCGCGTATGACTCGACACCCGCGTAACCATCGAACACCCTCCCCGTACGCCCCGCCCAAGGGGTCGGGAGCCTACCGTCCCGCCACGTCGGTGACGAAAGCGGCCCGTTGGGAAGATCCGGCCGCGGACCGTAGTTAGTAGAAGCGTGAACGACATAGCTGCGGTGCGCGAGGTGGACGTCGTGGTGATCGGGGCCGGGCAGGCCGGGCTGTCCAGCGCCTATCACCTGCGTCGGGCCGGGTACGAGCCGGGGACCGGCTTTGTGGCCCTCGACCACTCCCCCGGCCCCGGCGGCGCATGGCAGTTCCGCTGGCCGTCGCTGACGTACGGCAAGGTGCACGGGATGTACGACCTGCCGGGCATGCGGCTGACCGGCGCGGATGACGGCCGGCCGTCGTCCGAGGTGATCACGGAGTACTTCACGCGCTATGAGTCCGCCTTCGATCTGCGGATCGTCCGCCCGGTCGATGTCACGGCGGTACGCGAGGGGGACGGCGGGCGGCTGCGGGTGGAGAGCTCGGCGGGGGTGTGGTCCACGCGCGCGCTGATCAACGCGACCGGCACCTGGGACCGCCCCTTCTGGCCCCGCTACCCCGGGCAGGCCACGTTCCGAGGGCGGCAGCTGCACACCGCCCAGTACCCGGGGCCCGAGGCTTTCGCGGGGCAGCGGGTGATCGTCGTCGGGGGCGGGGCCTCCGGCGTACAGCATCTGCTGGAGATCGCCGAGGTGGCTGCGGAGACCACCTGGGTGACGCGGCGGCCGCCCGTCTTCCGCTCCGGGCCCTTCGGCGAGGAGCAGGGGCGGGCGTCCGTGGCGATGGTGGAGGAGCGGGTGCGGCAGGGGCTGCCGCCGCTCAGTGTGGTGTCCGTGACCGGGCTGCCGATGACCGAGGCGATGCAGCGGGCCCGGGCGAAGGGGGTGCTCGACCGGCAGCCGATGTTCGAGCGGATCACCCCGGACGGGGTGGCCTGGGCGGACGGGCGGTCCGTGGCCGCCGACGTGATCCTGTGGGCCACCGGCTTTCGCGCCGCCATCGACCACCTCGCCCCGCTGAAGCTGCGCGAGCCGGGTGGTGGGATCGCCGTCGAGGGGACGCGGTCGCTCCGCGACCCCCGCGTCCATCTGGTCGGCTTCGGGCCATCGGCCAGCACGGTGGGCGCCAACCGGGCCGGGCGGGCCGCCGTACACGAGATCCGGGAACTGCTCGCGGGCCCCGAGCGTGCCATCGCGTCAGCCGTGTCGGTCTAGACAGCTCTGAGCGCCGGGCGGCGCTACGCCCCGCGCCCGGGGCGGCCGACGACCGCGAAGGTCGAGTCGCGGACCACGAGCTCGGGCTGGAGCACGATGCGCCGGTGCCGGTGTGCGTCGGCGTCCTCGCCGGTCTCCTCGATCAGCAGCTCCGCCGCCGTACGCCCCATCCGGAAGGCGGGCTGCCGTACGGACGTCAGCGGCACCGCTGCCGCCGCCGCGAACTCGATGTCGTCGTAGCCCACCAGCGCCACCTCCCCCGGCACCGACACCCCGGCCGCGAAGAGCGCCTGCAGCACCCCGAGCGCCAGCAGGTCGTTGGCGCAGAAGACGGCGGTCGGCCGCGGCGACATGCCCAGCAGCCTCGCCCCCGCGTCCCGCCCCGCCGCCACATCCAGCCGCTCGGCCTCGATATGGACCAGGTCGCCGGGCGACATGTTCTCCTCGGCGAGCGCGCTGAGCAGGCCCTTGCGCCGGTCCTGGCACTGCGGCAGATGCATCGGGCCGCTGACGTACACCAGCGCGCGGTGTCCCTGGGCGAGCAGATGGCGGCCGGCGAGGGCGCCGCCCTCGACGTCGTCCACGGACACCGAGCAGCCCTCGTCCTCCGGCATCTCACGGTCCACGAAGACGTACGGGATGTCGTGGCGCCGGAAGCCCAGCAGATTGCGCCCGGTGGCGTCGGCCGGGGTCACCAGCACACCGCGCACCCGGTGTTCGGCGAACAGCGAGAGGTAGTCGGCCTCCTCGTCGGGGCTCTGCGCGCTGTTGCACACCATCACCCCGAGCCCCGCCTCACGCGCCGCCCGCTCCGCACCACTGGCCACATCCACAAAGAACGGATT